>DCIJ01000022.1:0-1079 GCA_002315945.1 Lachnospiraceae bacterium UBA1729
TCTGATACTCAACGTGAGCTGTAGAAATGGTGATACCTCTTTCTCTCTCTTCGGGAGCTTTATCGATATTCTCGAAATCTACTTTTTCGTTACCTGTTACTCTTTCAGCAAGAACTTTTGTGATTGCTGCTGTAAGAGTTGTTTTACCATGGTCAACGTGGCCGATGGTACCAATGTTACAATGGGTTTTGGTTCTGTCAAATTTAGCTTTTGCCATTTTTAGAATCCTCCTAAAACAGTTTGTATTATCCTTTATGTGTTTTTACACAAGCTGTTTCTAATTATAGTAAAAACAGCTTGTGTTTTCAAGTAAATTTATTTGTCCTTGTTAGCAAGAACTTTCTCCTGAACGCTCTTAGGAACCTGCTCATATTTCTCGAAGAACATTGAGTAGTTACCACGTCCCTGAGTCTTGGAACGAAGGTCTGTTGAGTAACCAAACATTTCAGCAAGAGGAACGAAACCTCTTACAATCTTGCCGTTACCAACATCATCCATACCTTCGATACGTCCACGACGAGAGTTAATATCGCCGATTACGTCACCCATGTACTCTTCAGGCATTGTAACTTCTACCTTCATGATAGGCTCAAGGAGTACAGGAGCACCCTTCTGCATAGCTTCCTTGAATGCAAGTGAACCTGCAATGTGGAATGCCATTTCTGAAGAGTCGACTTCGTGGTATGAACCATCCCATACGTTAGCATGAACACCAACTACAGGATATCCACCAAGAACACCAGCCTTCATAGCTTCTTCGATACCTTCGCCAACTGCAGGGATGTATTCCTTAGGAATAGCACCACCAACTACAGTAGATTCAAACTTGTACAGTTCTTCACCGTTGGCATCCATAGGCTCGAATTTAACTTTACAGTGACCGTACTGACCACGACCACCAGACTGCTTAGCATACTTAGAATCAACATCAACAGGCTTTGTGATAGCTTCCTTGTAAGCAACCTGAGGTGCACCAACGTTTGCCTCAACCTTGAACTCACGAAGGAGACGGTCAACGATGATCTCCAGATGGAGCTCACCCATACCTGCGATAATTGTCTGACCAGTTTCCTGATCTG
>DCIJ01000022.1:1185-9996 GCA_002315945.1 Lachnospiraceae bacterium UBA1729
GTCTTAGGCTCGATTGCAAGCTCGATAACGGGCTCAGGGAATTCCATAGACTCAAGGATTACAGGATGCTGTTCATCACAGATTGTATCACCAGTAGTTGTAAGCTTGAAACCTACAGCTGCTGCGATATCACCTGAATAAACCTTATCCAGTTCCTGTCTCTTGTTAGCATGCATCTGTAACAGACGGCCAACACGCTCTTTCTTATTCTTTGTCGCATTTAAAATGTATGAACCAGAGTTGATAGTTCCTGAATATACACGGAAATATGCAAGCTTTCCTACGAAAGGATCGGTCATAATCTTGAATGCTAAAGCTGCAAAAGGTTCATCATCTGTTGAGTGCTTCTCGATTTCGTTACCATCCATATCAACACCCTTGATTGCAGGGATGTCGAGAGGTGAAGGCATGTACTCGATAATAGCATCAAGTAACTTCTGAACACCTTTGTTTCTGTATGCACTACCACAGCAAACTGGGATAGCAGCGCATTCACATGTTCCTTTTCTAAGAGCAGCCTTAAGTTCTTCAACAGTAACTTCTTCACCCTCAAGGAACTTCATTGTTAAATCATCATCTAACTCGCAGATTTTCTCTACTAACTCATCATGATATAACTCAGCATCTGCAGCCATATCTTCTGGGATATCAACGATAGAGATATCATCGCCCTTATCATCATTATAGATGTAAGCCTTCATCTCCATCAGATCAATAATACCCTTGAATTCATCTTCCTTACCGATAGGAAGCTGAAGAACGATTGCATTCTTGCCAAGTCTTGTACGGATCTGATCTACGCAAGCGTAGAAGTTAGCACCTAAGATATCCATCTTGTTGACGAATGCCATTCTAGGTACACCGTATGTATCAGCCTGACGCCATACGTTTTCTGACTGAGGCTCAACACCACCCTTAGCACAGAATACACCGACAGCACCATCAAGTACACGGAGTGAACGCTCAACTTCTACTGTGAAGTCTACGTGTCCCGGTGTATCAATGATGTTGATACGATGCTCTTTTGCACCAGCCTTGGGCTTGTTGTTTTCCTGCAGTGTCCAGTGGCATGTGGTTGCAGCTGATGTAATTGTGATACCTCTTTCCTGCTCCTGAGCCATCCAGTCCATGGTAGCAGTACCTTCATGTGTATCACCAATCTTGTAGTTTACTCCAGTATAGTAAAGAATTCGCTCTGTAGCGGTTGTTTTACCCGCATCGATATGAGCCATAATACCAATGTTTCTGGTAAGCTCAAGGGGATATTCTCTTCCTGCCATCTTTCTCTACTCCTTCTAGAATCTGTAATGAGCAAATGCCTTGTTAGCCTCTGCCATTTTATGCATATCTTCTTTTCTCTTAACAGATGCGCCGGTATTGTTGGATGCATCAAGGATCTCATTTGCAAGACGATCAACCATTGTCTTCTCGCCTCTCTTACGTGAGAACATTGTTAACCAACGAAGACCAAGTGCCTGTCTTCTGTCAGGACGTACTTCGATAGGTACCTGATATGTAGCACCACCGATACGTCTTGCTTTTACTTCAAGTACTGGCATGATATTGTTCATAGCCTCCTGGAAAACTTCCAGTGCAGGCTTGCCAGCCTTCTCTTCTACCTGTGCAAATGCACCATATACAATTTTCTGAGCGATACCACGCTTACCATCAAGCATAATGTTGTTGATGAGCTTGGTAACTACCTTGTCATTGTATAAAGGATCTGCCAGGACGTCTCTTTTCTGAATATGTCCTTTACGTGGCACGATTCTTCCCTCCTAAATTATATAAAATCTAATCATCGGTACTCACAATGTGCGTTTCTTTGTGCACGTGCTGTCTATTGGATAGATAGGTTATCACAAAAATTCCAACACTTTTGAAAAAAACAGTTTATGTGGTACATAAGACCTTGGATAAAAGTAACTAGTTTAACTAAGCTGTTTTCTTAATTAAATTACTTTCCAGCCTTAGGTCTCTTGGCGCCGTACTTGGAACGAGCCTGTTTTCTGTTTGCTACACCTGCAGTATCAAGTGTACCACGGATTACGTGATATCTTGTACCAGGTAAGTCCTTTACTCTACCACCACGGATAAGAACAACGCTATGCTCCTGAAGGTTGTGTCCTTCACCGGGGATGTAGCTTGTTACTTCGATACCGTTAGACAGACGAACTCTGGCGATCTTTCTAAGAGCTGAGTTAGGCTTCTTAGGGGTAGCGGTCTTAACAGCTGTACATACGCCTCTCTTCTGAGGAGAAGGAGCATCTGTTGCCTTCTTGTGCAGTGAGTTGTAACCCTTCTGCAGTGCAGGAGCTGTAGACTTTTTAACTGAAGTCTGACGACCCTTTCTTACTAACTGGTTAAATGTTGGCATTCTTGTTTCACCTCTTTCTTTGCTGTGACTTTTTTAATATTTTTTTGCCCAAAGTCCTATCGGTTTATTCGCTTTCACTGCTTAAAGCCTTGAATTTACGCGAAAAAACGCACTTTGCGCATGCCCCGATATTATAGGACATGGAAAATGCGTTTGTCAATCTTATTTTTGTTACTTTCTAACCAAATTTTATTGTAATTTTTGTGTATTTTGATTAAACACAATATATGGTGGTTTTTTTCTATATTAATATATGAATCTTGTGGTGTAATTTGTTCCATTACCCACGAATGTCTGGGCGCCTTTTGTTCCACTTGTGGATGCGAAGGTCGGATCCATGCGGGACCATGCATTCCCATTAAATTTTATTATTCCGTTTACCCAGCCAACATCTGTAATATATGTGGATATCCATGCATGATAAGCTGTATTAGCATATCCAACCTCAAGTCTTGTTGGAATGCCCTGGCTTCTCAACATACTGGTCATAACTGCTGCATAATCAAGACAGATTCCAGCTCCCTGGGCCAATATGGCATCTACATTGGATATATATCCGCTTTGAACACTTTTTGCCTTTCCAAAGTCATAGGAGATATTTGAGGTCACATAGTTATATACCTTTTCCACAACCTCCAGATCAGTACTACAGCCACCCGCCAGCTGTCCGCCTTTGGCAACCACAGCGCTTCCAGGTTTAAAATCAACATACTGACTGGAATACAGATAAGGAAGAAAGTCATTGGAAATATTTGCATTAAAATTGTTCTGGGTAGCCACAGCATATTTATTGCCTGCAACATTTTCATATATTCCCACCTTATAAGAGCCACTGCCGCTTGTCAGAGGAAACGCCTCATTACCTCCATGGAGACTATATGTATATGTGATTCCGTTGCTTCCAGTTAACTGCATCTTAACCTTTGGACAGCTGCCGGAATAGTTGCATATTATATATCCATTTGATGCATTGGAAATATCTATCTTAGCAGTAGCAGTTCCAATTACATTAGTTCCTGACGCCTGGGGCATCAGAACTCCCGGGGTACCTCTTGCTGCCAGCACATCAGTGTTGGCATACCACAGTTCGCAAAGAATCAGGCTTAAGGTTAATACATATTTAATTAGTCTGTTACCTAATCTCTTCAATAGTTTTTATCTCCGTTTATTTTCCATTTATGGAAAAAAATTCTTTGATTTGTTAAATGAGTATATGCTTTTAGCCTCAAAATTGCAATAATAGGGGTTTTTTTTTCATAGAAAAAAGTTTACAATTAACTAGTTGTTTTTATCTTGATATTTCGGAGAAACCCATGAAAAATTCTAAATTTTTATCAAATACTGAACTGTCTCTTTTTTGTCTTCAGACTTATCATTTATTTAAAGCTGGTATTACACCGGCTGACGGGATGGAAATAATCCTTGAGGATGCTTCTGATTCAAGACTCAAACAGGCAATTAGCGAAATTAAGGACTGTTGCATGATAGGCGAGCCCTTTTCTGAGGCCTGCAAAAAAACCGGAGTCTTTCCTGAATATGTTATTAATATGATTAGCCTGGGAGAAGAATCCGGTCATCTTACAGAAATTATGTCTTCTCTTTCAAAACATTATGAGCGTGAGCAGACAATTGCTGACAGTATCAAAGATGCAGTCCGTTATCCTCTTATTATGATTGCAATGATGTTCCTGGTTGTAATTGTACTGATTGCTAAAGTTCTTCCAATCTTTAATCAGGTATTTATTCAATTAGGCGCTGATATGACAGGTTTTGCAAAATCCCTGCTTTCTGTTAGTGAAGCCCTATCAAAGTACTCTTTTGTATTATTGGTTGTTTTACTTGTTATTATTCTGATAGCGCTTTTCCTTACCAAGTCAGCCACCGGAAAGCACATGCTTAGTAATATCAGTTCACACCTTCCTTTTGGAAAAAGTATTAAAGCCAGCATTTCTGCCGGAAGATTCGCCAGCGGAATGGCTATGACATTTAGTTCTGGTCTTGATGCATTTCAAAGTTTGGATTTGATTAAGCTGCTTATCGAGAATGAGGATTACAAGCGTAAGATTGAGGTTTGCAAGGCTGCTCTTTCTGATGGCGATACTTTCCCAGAAGCCCTGAAGCGTGCCAAGATTTTTAGCACTTATTACAGTCATATGGTTATTGTAGGCAGTCGTACGGGTAATCTTGATTTGGTTATGAATCGTATTGCTGATGATTATGAAAATGAAACAGAAGACAAGATTCGTTCATTAATCTCCACCCTGGAGCCTACATTGGTTATTATCCTGTCCATGTTTGTCGGCCTAGTATTACTGTCTGTTATTCTTCCACTCCTGGGTGTTATGTCCATGATTGGTTAATGGTATTTTGATATGCGCGCTAAGTCTATTTTTATTAAAATATTTAAATATATCAGACCCTTATATATCTGCTACGCAATCGTACTTATTCTTTTTATGATTGCTGTGTCAAATATTGGAAACTCTTCTGTTGACAAACAGCAGGAGAGCCTTGAGTCTGCCATCCGACGTGATATGGTCCACTGCTACTGTGTTGAAGGGTTTTATCCCCCCAGTCTTGAGTATATTTCTGAGCATTATGGACTGACTTATAACGAAGACTTATTTTTTGTAGATTATCAACCCATTGCATCTAATATTATGCCTGATGTGGTTGTCCTGAGAAAGGAGGGCTAGTCATGCGAGACAGATATAAAAATACTCATATTGTAGATTTTCTATTTGTTTTAGGGCTCTTCTTCATTTTTACTATTTCCGCAATTTTTCTTGTATTGATTGGATCAACTGTTTATAAAAACATTGTATCCCGTATGGATACTAATTATGATACCAGAACTTCCTTTGCATACGTAACAGAGAAGCTTCGTCAGAGTGACTGTGCTGACTCTGTCAGCGTTGTATCTTTTGATGGGTGCGAGGCTTTACAGCTCAAGCAGGATTATGATGGTGTTGAATATGCCACCTATCTTTATTCTTATAACGGAAAGCTTATGGAATTGTTTACCGGATTGGATAATGCTCTTCCAGCTTCATCCGGCCAGGAAATTTTTGACCTCAAGTCTTTTGAAGTTGAAACCCTGAATTCATCATGTTATCGGATAACAATTACGCTTCCCGATGATGATTCTTATCAGTTTATAGTTTCATCCCGAAGCGACGACACTAAGTAAATTAGGATTTATTATGAGAAAGAATTCAACTGGTGCTCTGTTTCTAATGGAGCTTATCATCGCTATATTTTTCTTTTCGCTGGCAAGCACAGTGTGCATTCAGCTCTTTGTTAAAGCGCACCTTATGTCCAGGGATTCGGTTGATTTAAACAAGGCTGTCATGTGGTCCCAGAACTTCGCCGAGGCCTTCGACGGTTTTGATGGTAATCTTGACGATATTTCAAATGCACTAAATTGTTCAATGAATGGTTCAGACACTCTGTTGCTTGAGTTTGATAAGAACTGGAATCAGATTGATTCTTCAGCTACCACTGATCCCTCATACTCAGTAAGCCTTGAAAATACTATTTCAGGGGATCTTCACCGTGGTCATATTGTCTGTATTGATATTAAGAACTGCAAAACCATATACGAACTGGATATAGAATTGTTTATTAGAGAGGCTATTGAAAAATGAAGAAGAAACGTGGTTTTGGAGTGAACATTGGCACTTCATCTATAATGCTAATATTTGTTATTCTTTGTCTGGTAAGCTTCGCAACCCTTTCTATTGTAAGCGCCCATGTGGACTACGGACTTAGTAAAAAGCTTTCAGAAAGAACTCAGGCATATTATCAGGCATCAAATCAGGGAAATGAGTTTCTTGCCACTCTAAATTCTCAGCTTCATGAGACATATTTAAAATCAGAAGATAGGGAGAGCTATTATGCCAGTGTTGGTGAATCTACCAGTTTTAGTATTGAACTTACACCGCAGCAGTCCCTGGAAATTCATGTTGATATTTTATATCCCGAAAATCCTGACACCGACCCCTTCCTTAAAGTTTCTTCATGGCAGATAGTAACCTATGACAATCTTGAATTAGATGATTCTCTCCCAGTATTTACCGAAGAAGATTTTGTATTCTGATTTTGACCACAACGACATAAGCATTTCCAGTGGTCTTGTTCAAAAAAAAATCCACTTCCATGATTTCTCATGAAAGTGGATTTATTTTTTTACTATTCTTCAGAAATTACAACTTCTTCATCTGCTTCATCAGCTGAAAAATCAATAATTTCCTCATTCTTAATATCGGTGCTAAGTGATACGTTTCTGTAACGCTTCATACCTGTACCTGCAGGAATCAGCTTACCAATAATAACGTTTTCCTTAAGTCCGATGAGGTTATCAACCTTGCCCTTAATAGCTGCATCAGTAAGAACCTTGGTGGTCTCCTGGAATGATGCTGCTGAAAGGAATGAGCTTGTTGCCAGAGCTGCCTTTGTGATACCAAGAATCTCCTGACGGCCAACAGCTACTTCTTTTCCTTCTGCCAAAAGCTGTTCGTTAACGTCCTCAAATATGAGCTTGTCAACCTTTGTTCCAGGAAGGAATTCGCTATCTCCACCATTTTCGATTTCAACCTTCTTAAGCATCTGGCGTACAATCACCTCAATATGCTTATCAGCGATATCAACACCCTGTAGACGGTATACTCTCTGAACCTCGCGAAGCATGTAATCCTGAACAGCTCTTACGCCCTTAATCTTTAACAGGTCATGAGGATTTACACTACCTTCTGTAAGTTCATCACCTGCTTCAAGAACTGCGCCATCCATAATCTTAATACGTGATCCGTAAGGAATCAGGTATGTCTTGGATTCTCCAGATTCATGATCTGTAACTACTACTTCACGTTTCTTCTTTGTATCCTTAATCTCAGCTACACCACCGATTTCAGCGATGATTGCAAGACCCTTAGGCTTTCTTGCTTCGAAAAGCTCTTCAACTCTGGGAAGACCCTGAGTGATATCATCACCAGCTACACCACCAGTATGGAAGGTTCTCATTGTAAGCTGTGTACCAGGCTCACCGATTGACTGAGCTGCAATAATACCAACTGCTTCACCAACCTGAACTGCTTCACCAGTAGCCATGTTAGCACCATAACACTTAGCGCAGATACCGTTGTGGCTTCTACATCCAAGAATTGTTCTGATCTTAACAGACTCTTTAGGATTGCCATTCTCATCCACACCAACAGAGAGAATCTTAGCTGCTCTGCTAGGTGTAATCATGTGATTCTTCTTAACGATTACATTGCCATCTTTATCACAGATCTCTTCACCACTAGTTCTACCAGTGATACGATCCTTAAGGCTCTCAATTGTTTCCTTGCCATCCATGAATGCCTTAACTTCCATTGAAGGGAAGTCAGCCTTGCCTTCGCAGCAGTCAATTTCACGGATAATAAGTTCCTGTGATACGTCAACCATTCTTCGTGTCAGGTAACCTGAGTCAGCTGTTCTAAGAGCGGTATCAGACAGACCCTTACGAGCACCATGGGCAGACATGAAATACTCAAGTACGTCAAGACCCTCACGGAAGTTTGACTTAATTGGCAACTCGATGGTTCTACCTGTTGTATCTGCCATCAGACCACGCATACCAGCTAACTGTTTAATCTGCTGATTTGAACCACGGGCACCAGAGTCAGCCATCATAAAGATGTTGTTATATTTATCAAGACCACCAATCAGCTCATCGGTAAGAGCCTTATCGGTCTCGTTCCATGTCTCTACTACTGAACGATATCTTTCTTCTTCAGTAATAAGACCACGTCTGAAGTTGATAGAAATCTTATCAACGGTTTCCTGAGCTTCATCAAGCATACGAGGCTTGCTTGCAGGTACTGTCATATCAGAAATTGAAACTGTCATGGCAGCTCTTGTTGAATACTTGTAACCTGTAGACTTGATATCATCAAGAACCTCTGCAGTCTTTGATGCACCATGAATATTGATTACTTTTTCAAGGATCTGCTTAAGCCCTTTCTTTCCAACGTGGAAATCTACTTCCAGTTTAAGAGCATTAGCTGGATCTGTTCTGTCTACAAATCCCAAATCCTGAGGAAGAATTTCATTAAACATGAATCTTCCAAGTGTAGACTCTACATTTCCACGAATAGTCTCACCATCAGCATTTGTTTTCTCAACTCTGACAGTAATTCTTGAATGAAGAGTAATAATCTTGTTCTCATAAGCAAGTATTGCTTCATCAAGATTCTTGAAGAATCTTCCTTCGCCCTCTGCTCCAGGTCTCTCCTGTGTCAGATAGTAGATACCAAGTACCATATCCTGTGAAGGAACTGCTACAGGGCCACCATCTGAAGGCTTCAACAGGTTGTTAGGAGACAGAAGCAGGAATCTGCACTCTGCCTGAGCCTCAACACTAAGAGGAAGATGAACAGCCATCTGGTCAC
>DCIJ01000022.1:10041-10353 GCA_002315945.1 Lachnospiraceae bacterium UBA1729
TACATACAAGGGGATGAAGCTTAATTGCCTTTCCTTCTACAAGGATAGGCTCAAATGCCTGAATACCAAGTCTATGAAGTGTAGGAGCGCGGTTAAGCATAACAGGATGCTCCTTAATTACTTCTTCAAGCACGTCCCAAACCTGTGCGTCATAACGCTCAACAAGTTTCTTAGCATTCTTGATATTCTGTGAAATGCCTCTTCCAACAAGCTCCTTCATAACAAAAGGCTTAAACAGCTCAATTGCCATTTCTTTAGGAAGACCGCACTGATAAATCTTTAATTCAGGTCCAACTACGATAACTGAACGTC
>DCIJ01000022.1:10384-13820 GCA_002315945.1 Lachnospiraceae bacterium UBA1729
TTACCCAGCAGGTTCTGACGGAAACGTCCAGACTTTCCTTTAAGCATGTCTGACAGAGACTTAAGGGCTCTGTTACCAGGTCCAGTTACTGGACGACCTCTTCTACCGTTATCAATAAGAGCATCAACAGCCTCCTGAAGCATACGCTTTTCATTTCTAACGATAATGTCAGGTGCTCCAAGCTCTAACAGTCTCTTAAGACGGTTGTTTCTGTTGATTATTCTTCTGTATAAATCATTCAGGTCAGATGTTGCAAAACGTCCACCATCCAACTGAACCATAGGACGCAAATCGGGTGGAATTACTGGAACTGCATCCATAATCATCCACTCAGGTCTGTTCTTTGACTCTCTGAATGCTTCTACTACTTCAAGTCTCTTAGCAATACGAGTTCTCTTCTGGCCTGTAGCATCCTTGAGAGCTGCACGTAACTCTGTTGACTCTGTCTCAAGATCGATAGCAGATAAAAGCTCCTTAACGCTTTCAGCACCCATTCCTGCACGGAATTTGTTGCCCCAGGTTTCTCTTGCTTCCTGATATTCTCTCTCAGAAAGCACCTGCTTGTATCCCAGATCTGTATCACCGGGATCAAGCACTACATATGATACGAAATAGAGAACCTTCTCAAGTACCTTAGGACTGATATCAAGGATGAGACCCATTCTGCTGGGAATTCCCTTGAAATACCAGATATGTGATACAGGAGCTGCAAGTTCAATATGACCCATTCTGTCACGACGAACGTTTGATTTTGTAACCTCAACGCCACATCTGTCACAGATTACGCCTTTGTATCTAATCTTCTTATATTTACCGCAATGGCACTCCCAGTCACGGCTGGGTCCGAAGATTTTCTCGCAGAACAGTCCATCTTTTTCAGGCTTCAATGTACGATAATTAATTGTTTCAGGCTTTGTAACCTCGCCTCTTGACCACTCTCTGATTTTCTCAGGAGAAGCCAGACAGATTCTGATAGAATCAAATGTTAAAGGCTGATATGCTTCATTATTCATTGCTGGCATTTTAATCCTCCCTACTCGTCTAAGGCATCATCAAAATCAGCTTCGCCGTCAAAATCGTCTGCGAATTCGCCGTCAAATTCCTGATCTAAATCATCATCTGTGTTTACAAGCTCTCCACTGGCATCAAACTCCTGCTCCTGATAGCCTAACTGGCCCAAAGAGCCTTCCTGTCTATTTACACCAGAAGTATCTCCTTCTATTTCAAACTTGTAATTTCTATCGCTGTAATCAACGCTTTCTGTAATCTCAACTTCTGTATTGTCATCACGAAGTACTCTTACATCAAGACCAAGTGACTGAAGCTCTTTGAGAAGTACCTTGAATGACTCAGGAATACCTGAATCAGGAATGTTTTCTCCCTTGATAATTGCTTCATATGTCTTAACACGTCCAATTACATCATCAGACTTAACAGTAAGGATTTCCTGAAGTGTATATGATGCACCATACGCCTCAAGAGCCCAAACTTCCATCTCACCAAAACGCTGACCACCGAACTGAGCTTTACCACCCAGAGGCTGCTGTGTTACTAATGAGTACGGTCCGGTACTACGTGCATGGATCTTATCATCAACCAGGTGATGCAGTTTCAGATAATGCATGTGACCGATTGTTACAGGACTGTCGAAGAACTCACCTGTTCTACCATCACGAAGTCTTACCTTACCATCTCTTGAAAGAGGTACACCCTTCCAGAGTTTTCTGTGTGCTCTGTTTTCAGACAGATACTCATATACTTCAGGAAGAAGCTCTTCCTTGTGTTTTGCACTAAAGGTATCTGTAATTGTATATTCTTCACCCAGTGATTCAGCCTTTGCCTTGTCAGCTGCAAGTTCCTCTTCATCAAATGGAAGATTGCAGTAATCGTTAGCCAAATCAAGAGTATCCATAATATCATTCTCGTTTGCGCCATCGAATACAGGTGTAGCTACGTTAAAGCCAAGAGCCTTAGCAGCCAGTGAGAGATGAATCTCAAGTACCTGTCCGATATTCATACGGCTAGGTACACCCAGAGGGTTAAGTACGATATCCAAAGGACGACCATTAGGAAGATATGGCATATCTTCTACAGGAAGTACTCTGGAAACAACACCCTTGTTACCATGACGACCAGCCATCTTATCACCAACAGAAATCTTTCTCTTCTGTGCGATGTAGATGCAAACGCTTGTATTTACTCCAGGAGGAAGCTCATCTCCGTTCTCTCTTGAGAATACCTTAGCATCAACAACGATACCGTATTCACCATGAGGAACCTTAAGGGAAGTATCTCTTACTTCTCTTGCCTTCTCACCAAAGATTGCTCTAAGAAGTCTCTCTTCAGCAGTCAGCTCAGTCTCACCCTTAAGTGTTACCTTACCAACCAGGATATCACCAGCCTGAACCTCAGCACCGATTCTGATAATACCTCTTTCATCAAGATCCTTAAGAGCTTCATCACCAACACCAGGAACATCATTGGTTATTTCTTCAGGTCCCAGCTTAGTGTCTCTTGCTTCTGCTTCGTATTCTTCCATATGGATTGATGTATATACATCATCCTGTACCAGACGTTCTGAAAGAAGTACAGCATCCTCGTAATTGTAACCTTCCCAGGTCATGAATCCGATAAGAGGATTCTTACCAAGAGCAAGCTCACCATTATCTGTAGAAGGACCATCAGCGATAACCTGACCTGCTTCTACATGCTCACCCTTGTCTACAATAGGTTTCTGATTGTAGCAGTTTGACTGGTTACTTCTGGAGAACTTAGTAAGCTTAACCTCTTCTTTTTCACCATCATCATAAGAGATGCTGATGTACTCTGCTGATACATAATCAATAGTACCGGCTTTTTTAGCTACAACGCAGACACCAGAGTCTACTGCAGCCTTTGATTCCATACCTGTACCTACTACAGGTGCTTCGGTCATCATAAGAGGAACTGCCTGACGCTGCATGTTGGAGCCCATCAGCGCACGGTTAGCATCGTCGTTCTGCAGAAATGGAATAAGTGCTGTTGCAACAGAGAATACCATTCTTGGAGATACGTCCATGTAATCAAACATAGCCTTAGGATATTCCTGTGTCTCCTCTCTGTAACGACCAGAGATGTTATTTCTCTTGAAGTATCCGTCTTTATCAATAGGAGCAGACGCCTGAGCTACATGGTAATTATCCTCTTCGTCTGCAGTCATATATACTACTTCATCTGTTACTCTTGGGTTAGCAGCATCTGTCTTGTCAATCTTTCTGTATGGAGCCTCGATAAATCCATACTGATTAATTCTTGCATAGCTTGCAAGTGAGTTAATCAGACCGATGTTAGGACCTTCGGGTGTCTCGATAGGACACATTCTTCCGTAATGTGAGTAGTGTACGTCTCGAACCTCGAATCCGGCTCTGTCTCGTGAAAGACCACCAGGACCAAGTGC
>DCIJ01000022.1:13874-42426 GCA_002315945.1 Lachnospiraceae bacterium UBA1729
TGAACTGTGAAAGCTGTGATGAACCAAAGAACTCTTTTACAGCAGCCTGAACCGGCTTAATATTAATAAGCGCTCTGGGCTCAACCTTTTCACTATCATTAGTTGTCATTCTCTCTCTTACAACTCTTTCAAGTCTTGAGAGACCAATTCTATACTGGTTCTGAAGGAGCTCACCAACCGCACGAATACGACGGTTTCCTAAGTGGTCAATATCATCCTTCTTACCAACACCCCATTCAAGGTGCATATTGTAATTAATAGAAGCAAAAATATCTTCTTTAGTAATATGCTTAGGAATGAGTTCAGTAATATTTCTTTCGATTGCTTCTGCAAGTTCTTCAGCATTCTCACCAAACTGCTCAATAAGTTCAGCCAGTACTGGATAGTATACAAGCTCTGTAACGCCAAGCTCTTCAGGGTTGCAGTCAATATATTCGTTAATGTCTACCATGAGGTTTGAAAGAACCTTAACGTTTCTCTCCTCAGTCTGAACCATTACATAAGGAACTGCTGCATTCTGGATTGCATCAGCCAGCTCTTTTGTAACCTTGGTACCAGCTTCTGCAATTACTTCACCAGTTGATGTACTGATTACATCCTCAGCAAGAATCTGACCTGAGATTCTATTTCTGAGCATGAGCTTCTTATTAAACTTATAACGTCCAACCTTAGCAAGGTCATATCTTCTTGCATCAAAGAACATCGCATTAATAAGACTCTCTGCGCTTTCTACGCTAAGAGGCTCACCAGGACGGATTTTTTTGTATAACTCTAAGAGGCCGCCTTCATAGCTGCCTTCAGGATTTTTCTCAGTAATTGTGGGGTCCTTAGTAAAGGAAGCCTCAATCTTAGGCTCATCACCAAAAAGATCCCTGATTTCCTGATTTGTTCCCACACCAAGAGCTCTGACAAGAACAGTAATAGGAACCTTACGTGTTCTGTCAACTCTTACATAGAAGATATCATTAGAGTCTGTTTCATACTCTAACCATGCACCTCTGTTAGGAATCACTGTACATGAATAGAGACGCTTACCGATTTTATCATGATCGATAGCGTAATATATACCAGGAGAACGAACTAACTGGCTAACGATAACTCTTTCAGCACCATTTACGATGAATGTACCTGTATCTGTCATGATAGGTAAATCACCCATAAAAATTTCATGGTCCTGAATGTCTTCAGTTTCTTTATTATAGAGACGAACTCTAACCTTTAAGGGCGCTGCAAATGTCGCATCACGTTCCTTACACTTCTCGATAGTGTTCTTATTCTGCGGCATTTCCTCTTTGCATAGTCTGTAATCAACAAACTCCAAACTTAAATGTCCGCCGTAATCCTCGATGGGAGAGATATCGTTGAAGACCTCTCTAAGTCCCTTGTCAAGAAACCACTGATATGAGTTCTTCTGAACCTCAATCAGGTTGGGCATCTCCAGGACTTCATTTTGTCTGGAATAACTCATGCGCGTGTTTTTAACGCCCGCAGTAGGTCGTATTCTGTTCTTTTCCATTAACAGTTCACCCCGTCCTTCCTGTAATTTATGTAAAAAATTATTTGTAACTACGCAACAAATAGTATGCAAACCCTAAAAATGCCCATAAACAACCACAAAATATGGTTTTTACCTATTTTGGGCATAAAAAAAGTATGGCACACCATAAAAGTGCACCATACATAATACTACAAATTCTTAAATCAAGTCAAGAACTTTTTTAATGATTTTTTTAATTACTTAAGAGTAACCTTAGCGCCTTCTGCCTCAAGCTTAGCCTTGATATCCTCAGCCTCTGCCTTAGAAGCAGCTTCCTTAAGAACCTTAGGAGCTCCATCAACAACGTCCTTAGCTTCCTTAAGTCCAAGACCAGTAGCCTCGCGAACAACTTTGATAACCTTAACCTTGTTAGGACCAACTTCTGTAAGCTCTACGTCGAACTCTGTCTTCTCTTCTGCTGCTTCAGCTGCGCCAGCGCCTGCTGCTGCTACAACAACACCTGCTGCTGCAGATACACCAAACTCCTCTTCGCATGCCTTAACGAGATCATTTAACTCTAAAACGGTAAGCTCTTTGATTGCATCAATAAATTCCTGTGTTGACAACTTTGCCATTATTTTATCCTCCTATAAAATGTAAATTTCAAATTTGTGTATCGCCTATGCGATAATATTATTCAGCTGCCGCTTCTGTTGCGGGAGCTTCTTCTGCAGGTGCCTCTTCTGCGGGAGCTGCTGCTTCTTCAGCAGGTGCTGCTTCCTCAGCAGGTGCTGCTTCCTCAGCTGGCGCTGCTTCTCCACCATTCTCTGCGATCTGATTAAGGACGCGAGCAAGATTGGTGATAGGTGACTGGATGCTTCCAAGCAGTTTGGAGAGAAGTTCTTCTCTTGAAGGTACAGCTGCGATAGCCTGTACTCCAGCTGCATCATATGCAACTCCATCGATAACACCGCCCTTGATTTCCAGTTTGTTTGCTGTCTTAGCAAACTTTGCAAGTACTCTTGCAGGTGCTGTTGCATCTGTAGTAGAAACTGCCATTGCACTGGGTCCTTCAAGATAAGGAGTAAGTGCTTCAAAATCAGTTCCCTTGAATGCGAAGTTCATCATTGTGTTCTTGTATACCTTATAGGTGATACCAGCTTCACGAAGCTGCTTACGAAGCTCTGTATCCTGAGCAACTGTAAGACCACGGTGATCAACAAGAACTACTGCCTGAGCATTCTCAATACTAGCAGAAATCTCTGCTACAACAGGCTGCTTAAGTTCAATCTTTGCCATTTTTTTACCTCCTTTTTTATTTTGCCGATAATAGAGGTTTCTCAAGAAGAACACGTTCTTCTGTAAAGTATAGAAAAACCCCCTTGCCGCATGACAAGAGGGTGAAAATTCATACAAATGAAAACTCTTCCTCGGTAGGCGCTCAATGCTTACACCCTTTCGGATACCTACTGTCTTCGGCAGTTTTATTTAAAACCTGTGAGAATATAACATGATTATTCATATTCGTCAATAGTTTTATTTTATTTTTCAGTGAAATCTATCATTATTGATACTTTCTTCCGCCCATTTCTTCCAGAAGCCTTATCTTCATATCATACAGGGGCTTTGAAAGATCCACGTGTACCTTGTGGGGATTTACAAGACGTCTTGTCTCATCCCAGAGAGTATCCAGCTCTTCGAAGCAGTGTTCACGGATTTCCATTGTCTTAGGGGATTCATATACACACGTTCCATCTATAAATATAGGAACCAGAATCTCCTTAAGGATATATGATCCCCCTTCAAGTCTTTCCTTTTTCCAAGGTTCATAAGGATCAAACAACAGGAGTGAATCCTTTTCATCATATTTTTCGCCCACCAGACAGATTAAGTCAGCCTTAATCTTACCAGTTTCCTTATCATATACACGAAGAATCGTTTTATTACCAGGATTGGTGATTTTCTCACTGTTCTCGGAAAGTTTTATCTTTGGTTCGAACTCCCCTTCATCATTCTTAATGGCAGCCAGCTTATATACTCCGCCGAAGGATGGGCAGTCTTTACTGGTAATCAGATGAGTTCCTACACCCCATGAAGTAATCTTTGCTCCCTGAGTCTTTAAGCTGTCAATCAGCTGCTCATCCAAATCATTAGAAGCAGAAATTATAGCATCTGTAAATCCGGCTTCATCCAACATTTTTCTTGCTTTTTTTGAAAGATATGCCAGATCTCCGGAATCAAGCCTGATTCCATATCCCTTCATCTCCAGGCCAGCTTCCTTCATTTCCTTAAATACCTTTATTGCATTTGGAATTCCGGATTTCAATGTATCATAAGTATCAACCAGCAGAATACATGCATTAGGGTACATATCAGCATAGGTTTTGAATGCTGTATATTCATCTGGAAAACTCATTATCCAGCTGTGGGCATGGGTTCCTTTCACAGGTACATCAAACAGCTGACCTGTCAGAACATTACTTGTTCCTACGCATCCGCCAATTACTGCAGCCCTTGCTCCATATATACTTGCATCAGGACCCTGGGCACGTCTGGCGCCAAACTCCATGATTCCGTCCCCCTTGGCAGCGTATACAACTCTTGACGCTTTGGTTGCTATCAGTGACTGATGATTTACAATATTCAGTATTGCTGTTTCAATAAGCTGTGCCTCCATTATTGGTGCCACAACCTTTACTACAGGCTCTCTGGGAAACATTACTGTTCCTTCAGGAATTGCATATATGCTTCCTGAAAAATGAAAAGATGCTAAATAGTCCAGAAAATCCTTATCAAAAATTCCCAGACTTGATAAGTACTCAATATCCTCGTAAGAAAAATGCAGCTTTTTTACATAGGATATTATCTGCTCGAGACCACAGGATATGGAATAGCCCGAGTCCATAGGATTCTTTCTAAAGAACATATCAAAAATCACAGTTTCATTTCTGTCCTTATGTTTGAAATATCCCTGCATCATTGTAAGTTCATACAAGTCTGTAAGTAGTGTAAGGTTCTGTCTGTCCATGATTAGGCCTCCTGAAATAAACCTTCAAATTCTTCTCTTGTGATCTTCTCCTTTTCAAGCAGAAGATTTGCACAGGAATGAAGTACATCAATATGCTCATTAATGATATTTAATGCTTTGCCATAACACTCATCTACAATAGACTTCACTTCTCTGTCAATCTCGCCAGAGACAATTTCGCTATGACCTTTTGCATGAGCCAAATCTCTTCCGATGAATACTTCATCATCATCGTCGTCATAATTTATTACACCAACATTTTTGCTGAATCCATATCTGGTTACCATTCTTCTGGCAACCTTGGTAGCTTTCTTGATATCACTGGAAGCACCAGTTGTAATATCATCCTCGCCAAAGATAATCTGTTCAGCAATTCTTCCTCCCAGAGACACACAGATATCCTGAAGCATCTTTGACTTTGTTAAGAACATGTCATCTCTTTCAGGAAGTGGCATTGTATATCCTGCAGCACCCAGACCAGTTGGAATTATTGATACAGTATATACAGGGCCTACATCAGGAAGTACATGGAACAGTATTGCATGTCCAGCTTCATGATAGGCAGTAATTTTCTTTTCTTTATCAGAAATAATACGGCTCTTCTTTTCCGATCCAATGCCCACTTTGATGAAGCTTTTTCTGATATCTTCCTGCTTTACAAAGCTTCTATTATCTCTTGCTGCCACTATAGCAGCTTCATTCAGAAGATTCTCCAGATCAGCACCGGTAAAACCAGCTGTTGTCTGAGCAATCTGCTTGAGATCCACATCATCACCCAGGGGCTTATTCTTAGCATGAAGATTAAGAATATCCTCTCTTCCGCCCACATCCGGAGAACCTACACTGATTTTTCTGTCAAATCGGCCTGGTCTCATAATAGCAGGGTCCAGAATATCAACTCGGTTAGTTGCAGCCATCACGATGATTCCTTCATTAATACCAAAACCATCCATCTCAACCAACAGCTGATTAAGTGTCTGTTCTCTTTCGTCATGGCCACCGCCCATTCCTGTTCCACGGCGCCTAGCAACAGCATCTATCTCATCTATAAAAATAATACAGGGCGCATTCTTTTTTCCATCCGCGAACAAATCTCTTACTCTTGATGCACCCACACCAACAAACATCTCTACAAAATCAGATCCAGAGATTGAGAAGAAGGGAACCCCCGCCTCTCCTGCTATTGCTTTTGCCAGGAGAGTTTTACCAGTTCCTGGCTGTCCTTCCAGTAGAACGCCCTTGGGAATTCTGGCTCCAACCTTGGTATATTTAGCAGGATCCTTAAGGAAATCAACAATCTCTTCCAGTTCTTCCTTTTCTTCTTTCAATCCGGCTACATCCTTAAGAGTTATTTTCACATTAGGATCAGCAAGTCTGGCACGGCTTTTTCCAAAATTCATCATTTTGTTGTTGGCACCACCACCTGCAGCTCCATTCATCATTGTAAAGAAGAAAACTCCAATGATAAGAACCACCAGCATTGGAAGCATATGAGCCATAAACCAGCTCTGCTTGGGAACATCCTCAACTATGTATTCTATTCCGGCCTGTTCCAACATTTCCTGGGCTTCAGCCAGATCTGTAAAGTACACCTTGACCACGTTTTTGTCAGTTAATGTAAGCTGCACATTACCTGTTGGTGCCTGTTCATTCTGATTAATCTGTGCTAACGAAACCCTTCCGTCCTCAAGTGCCTTTTCCATCTGCACCTTGGTATATGTGGGTTCCTGTGGCTTAATGGTACTTACATACCAGGTAAGTGCCAGAAGAATCAGTACCACAATAAATATAGGCGAAAAGCCTTTATTCTGCTTTTCCAAATGTCACATCCTCCAATTAGTCAAATTTTACAACACCTACAAATGGCAGGTTTCTGTATTTCTGGTCATAATCCAGACCATATCCAACAACAAATTCATCAGGTACTTCAAAGCCTGTATAATCCACATCTACTGGAATTACTCTTCTTTCAGGCTTGTCCAGAAGGGTACACAGCTTCAGAGATGCAGGACCTCTGCTGTTAAGCATCTCAAGTAGGTAGCTAAGAGTTCTTCCAGAATCCACAATATCCTCAACTACCAGTACATGCTTATCTCTTAAAGGCTCATCCAAATCCTTCACAATCTTAATTACACCACTTGACTTGGTCTCGCTTCCATAGCTGGACACAGACATGAAATCCATTGAGACATCTGTTGTAATTCTCTTTGCCAGTTCAACCATGAAAAATACGCCGCCCTTAAGAACGCATACCAGATGCACCTGTTTACCAGCATAATCCTTGCTTATCTGCTCGCCGATTTCCTTGATTCTCTTATCTATTTCTTCCTCAGATATCATTACCTCAACATGTTGTGCCATAATAGTGTCCCTCCGCTATTCTTTCTTTGTTGCTGTGATCTTTAATACTCGTTTTGTATTCTTTGTAATTTTTACCTTCGCACTTATTCTATAGCCTACAATCCATAGGATACTGCTGCCATCTGCAACCAGCATGATTTCATCTCTTTTAGATGGCGGAATCTTTTCATTAATGAAATATTTCTTTAGGCTTGTTCTTTGATCCTTGTCATTAATGTAGATATAGTCACCTGTCTGTCTTGTCCTGATTTCAGGCTGATTTATAATTTTATCATAATCTATTAATTTAGTATACTTATCACTTGGAATTTCATTATCCCCAGTCCACTCTGCTATAGAAAAACTAATATCGTAGGACTCAGATTTTTTATCTTCATTCTCTTCTTTCAGATAAAACTCATCGTATTCCTTTATGGCTACTATTCCATAGGGAAGATTTAAGCTTAAATTCCCCTCTGTCTCTATCATCCCGATAATACTTTCAACATGCTTCCTGGTCACATCTTTTCTGTGGGAGGTTATCTGCTCCAGCATGTATAGTATAATATGTCTCTGAATATATCTGTCTTCCTTTAAAAAGCTGCGGGTACTTATTTTTCCTGTTTCTTTCTCGCATCTTTTGTAGGCCAGTCTCACATTTCTCTGAATATATTCGTAGGTTTCATCCGCATCCTTTGACAGCATTGATATATTCTCAACAGCTTTTGCATTAATACTATCTCTTGCATACGAAATGATATGGTGCCTGATTCTATTCCTTGCATAGTCATCTTCCTGATTAGTAGCATCTTCCACCCATGGGCATTCCATGTTTGTAAGATAGCCCTCTATCTCAGTCCTGTCGATTTCTAACAGAGGTCTGATTATTGTATGACCCTTCCTGACAGTTACGGGCTTTATTCCTCTAAGCCCCTTTATGCCTGTACCCCTGAAGAGTCGAAACAGAACTGTTTCAGCTCTGTCACTTAGATTATGTGCAAACGCCAGCTTTACATTGCTTCCCATACTGTCTGCCACTTCATACATGGCTTCATATCTCATATTTCTGGCCGCTTCCTCTGTAGAGATTCCCGCTTTTTTTGCTTTTGACAGTACATCTCCGCTTCTAACATGACATTCTATACCATACTGACTGCACTTTTCTTTCACAAAATCTGCATCCTTTGAGGACTCTTTACGAATATTATGGTCATAATGAAATACCTGTAAATCAAATTGCAGTTCACTGGAAAGCTCTATCAAACACAAAAGCAGACATATTGAGTCTGCTCCGCCTGAAACCGCAGCCAGTACCAAATCCCCTGGCTGCAGCATACTATTAATTTTTATATAGTCTTTTACTTTATTTAATAAGGTCATTGAATCTTAAAAACATGTCCTTTTCTACCAGTCGCTGTTCAGACAGATAGAACTCTTTGCATAACTCATTTGACTGGTCCATGAGTTCACTTTCATTAACTTCCTGCCCCGGATGAGCTAACACCTCAAAGCATCTTCCCTTTGCCTTTGCATTTGCAAGAATTTTGGGGAAAATAACCTTAACCCTCTTATAATCCATCTCACAGGACATGCACATTCCCATAAACATTGCCGAACGGTTTCTGTATTCTGACAGCTTATTAATATTCATAATAGCAAGAACGTTTAATACCAGGTTCTTAACAATATTCATTGGCTTTAGAGTCTTTAGTACAGCAGGACTTGTCAGAAAGGGGACTAATGGTTCTGCTGGAACTCTCAAGAATTCGATCCTTCTTCCATCTTCTTTTACAATTTCCAATATACAGGTCAGTACCATTGGAATCATGTGAAAATGCTGATGGGAATCTATCCTGATTTCCTTCATCCTTGGAGACATAAGCTCATACTGCTTTTTTAGCTCACATTTTATCTGTCTTTTCAGGTTTTTTCTTCCTGGCAGATAGGATTTGACAAGTATCTTAAAAAAGGAAACATTGAACATTCCTTCCTTATTCACCAAATCCGGTATTTCTTCTGGTTCTGACAGGGCTTTTCCTTCTGTAATATTAAAGTGGATGCTGTACTTAAGTTCCGGAGTCTTTTCCAGAATCTTCATTGATTCTTCATAGTAATTTCCATTGGGAAGTACACTTACTGAATCAAGATTTCCAACGCGAAATACATCCATTATATTTTCAGTGACCGTCTTTGATGCGCCAAAATCATCCGCATGCAGAATCACCCTTACACCATCAATTATTCTTTCCATAACACACTTTCAATATGATAACGGGGACGCGCTTTGGTCTCCATATACATCTTTCCGATATATTCTCCTATTATTCCAATGGAAATCAGCTGAACACTGCCTAAAAACCATATTGAGCAGACAGTTGTAGGCCAGCCGGCAACTGCATTTCCCCTGAAGAAATCATAGATTGTAGAGCAGAGCATAAAAATGCTTATCAGCAAAACCACAACCCCTACAAAAGTAATCATCTGCAGTGGCTTAATCGAAAAGCTTGTAATTCCATCCACAGCAAAGCCAATCATCTTTTTCATGGTATATTTTGATACACCGGCTTCCCTGTCTCTCACATCAAAATAAACCACATCTGACTTGTATCCAATTTCCGGAACCAGGCCTCTGAGGAAAAGATTTACCTCATTATACTGTGACAGGCTCTCAATTGCCCTCTTGGACATCAGTCTGTAATCAGCATGATTTTTAATCACTTCGCATCCCATTATCTGCATAAGCTTATAGAATCCCAGGGCAGTAACTTTTTTGACAAATCCATCTGTACCCCTGTCATTTCTAATACCATATACAATGTCACAGCCCTCATTATACTTTTCCAGCATCAGATCGATTGCTTCAATATCCTGCTGAAGGTCAGCATCAATGGAGATAACAACATCTGCTTTTTCCTTTGCTGTCATAAGTCCCGCATGAACAGCATGCTGATGACCACGATTTCTCGACAGATTTACTCCGCTTATCTCCTTATGGGCCTGGAATAACTCAGTGATAATCTGCCAGGTTTTATCTCTGGATCCATCATTTACAAACATTAGTCTGCTTTCAGGAGATATCTTTCCTTCCTTCAAAAGTCTATCATATTTTTCCAACAGCTTTTCTGCTGACATATGAAGTATCTCTTCCTCGTTATAACAGGGAAGGACTACATACAGTATGGGAGCCATTTCTCTTCCTCCTATTTTTTATTCCTCTTCAAACTTTACTACCAGAGTATCGTTTATTATTTTTATTGATGACGCATCCGGATAGGTTTTCATTTTCCTGTATTCCGGTGTTTTTAGAATATTCTGCTTTATTTCTTCCCCTGCATGCTCCATTGGGAAATGCAGAAATACTCTGAAGTACTGCTCTACCGCTTCATCGCTGTAGCCCTGTCTGTAAAATGTTCCAGGCATATTCTCTACGCTTTCCAGCTCTTCAACGGTCACATCATAATTATCATTTATTATTGCATTACTGCCAATCAGGCATACTGGCATATCTCCTCTCCAGCCGGGAGTCTCTTCAATACGCATTGCCAGTCTGTTCATCATGGCCTCAACACTTTGAGTAGTTGCATCCATTCTGTAGTATGCTTTCTGATCTACCAGATTTGATACAAATATGGTTACAACCATGGCCGCCAGACCAACCCATATTGCAGCTCTTGTGCCTTTTTCATAGGAACTTCTATCTAGTAAAAACACCAGTAATGCCCAGATAAGCATCAGGGAAAACAGCATATATCTGTCAACTCCTGCACCTACTCTGTCAGCCATCAGAACAGGAGAAGCATTAACTCCTATGGGAAGCACTACTATCAAAATGATAGTTTCAACAAGTGTTACCCATGATGTTTCCTTTTTTCCGGACAGTGCCAGTTTCACCGCCAGCACAACAAATGCTACTATGGCCAGTCCATGTGCAACTATTGCAGTTACACTGTACAGATAGGCTTTAGTCAGAAAATACCGCAAAAGATATATATATGCGTATACAATACCCTTTACAATACCCTTTATTGTAAAGCTTGTCATGGAATCTACCCCATGGTAATCAGAGAGGCCGATTCCTGTGACGCTCATGCATATTTTTAGAATCGCATAGTAAAGTATAAAGCCTGCTGCCATCATGGCTACCGCCTTTATGCTTTTCATAACCAGTTGCTTAAAGCCTGGCCTCTTGTCTATCACATAGGCAAAGAGAATACAATATATTACTCCGATGGTTACTGACATATATGGCTGATATGCCGCCAGACACATGCTCAGAGGAATAGCTCCCCAAATCACTCCAAATTTTGTCTTTTCAACAAGATATGCGGATAATACTGCTAACAGAAGTGCCAGCGAAAAATCATCACTGTTTACTCCATAGGACAAGACACATACTATACCTGGAAAACTTGCAAAACAAAGTCCAAACATCACTCCCAAGAATCTTGATTTAATATCCATCAGGTCCACAACCATTCCCATTGCCAGACCTGTATAGCATAAAACCAGCACCGTATTCCACACAGGCATTGAATAATAGGTAAACAGGTTGGAAGCCACCGGCAAAAACCATCTTCCAAGAGCCAGTGTGTCTCCCTGTAGAAAGGGCATATGTGAGAAAATATTACCCATTTCAAAGTAATTGAAATACTTTTGTGTCATAGATGCAAAATGAAATACAAACCCTGAAATAAGAATTGAAAAAAAGCACCATCTGACAGCGGGTTTTATCTTATAAAATTTGTCCTGTAAAATATTTATTGGATTGGTATCAGTCATATTTCTCTATTTCTTCTATTATTCGTTTTGCACCAAGAGTATCAACCTTCTCCATTCCATTTCTACTCATATTACAGAGCATATCCGGATTGGACATAATGACATTTATCTCTTTTGCAATATCCTCTTTGGTAACATCCTTCCAGTATCCCAGAAAACTGCTACAGCCTAATTCTTCAAGCCTGTGGCAAATTTCCTTCTCATGAGGCTCTGCCGCAATACTGATGGTGGGAAGCCCAGTTGCTGCCGCCTCAAATGCAGTAACTCCGCCTGCTGTAATCGCCAGATCATGTCTGGACATTTCTTCAATGAGGGACGGAACAACACTTTTTATTCTTATCCTTCCTTCACTGTCAGCACTCATTTTCTTTGCTTCAGCAAAACACTTACTGCCTGGACCTATTACACAGGTTACCTGTACATCCAGCTCGGTCTTTTTAATACCACCAATCGCGAGAAGTGTCAGATTATAGGTATCACTTCCACCCATGGTTATCAGTATTTTCCTAACGCTCTTCTTTTGCTTTTTATATAAATCTATTTCCGGGTTCAAAATCAGATACTTTTCTCCGAAAAAGACTCTGCCCCCTGCTATTTTTCCCTTTTCTGCTTCGTCAAATACTAGAGAGGCAAAATTTATGTCTGAGTCACCAGCGCCAGGTCCCCTGTCATCAATTGTGTAGACAGGAATTTTGCACTCTTTTACCCTTCTGACAGTTGAGGTTTCTGTATCCAGTCGGTCATTTATCCAGGCTGTAACCTTATAATCATCAATCAGCTTCTTTTCCCAGTTTCTCTCACTGTCAAAATCCACTGGCACATAGGAAATCTCACTGCGTTTTAGGATATCCATCGCCTTGGGATCCTCATTCACAGCCACAATATACTTTTCTGTCGGGGCATATTTTTTTAGATAATGAATAAAGTTTAATGTCCTGAAAAGATGCCCCATCCCTTTTTGATGGGACGCTTCAATGCATATAGCTAACACTTATAATCCCCTTATTGCATGTTCTCATATTTAGTTGCAAGTGCAATTGCTTCTTCACAGGTAGCAAGACCGGTTGCACAGTTCTTTGCAATATAGCAGGCCTTATTATAGTCCTCTTCAGTGTCCACAGTCAGTCTGACTTCCGGTCTGTTTTTTGCTTCAGGTACTGTTAAGACTCCATGCTTATAGTCCTTTAGATTTTCCAGAATATATTCATCCACATGCTCAAAGTGGTGAGGAAGAGTTGCCAGACGCATATCCTCTTCCAGGGTGGAAAAGCTGAATATTTCGCAGCCCACACCTATTGGCAGTACAGAAAATGATTCGCTAAAATCATTGTGACTGTTAATATGGAAATCTATCAGATTAGCAACCTCTTCCACATCAGGAAAAGGATTGTCGGCTGTCATTCTTACTATGTGGCTAAAATTCTCCCTGGCCGCACACTGATAGTATCGGCTCAGCACATTTTGCTCATCACCTCTGAAGCATGACACATTATTCTCATTACACCATTCCTCTACCACATCATCTCCTGGCAGATTACTGGTAGCAATGACAACCTTTGCCTTGTCCTTAATCGCGCTGAGTCTGTCTGTAATATGTGCCAAAAGCACTCTGTCGTTTATTGTTTTTAATATTTTGCCCGGCAGTCTTGTTGAACCCATTCTTGCCTGGATAATAATTCCAACCTTCATTTCTCTACTCTTTTCTACTATTTTACATCAAATATTTTACTGTATGAAAACCTTCAGCCAGTGTAACACCGCATCTGAATCCGTTATTCTCTGCTTCATTTTTAAAATACTTCAGCCATTTTTGTCCGGCTCTTGCAAACTCAGATTCATGGGCCTTAAGCATTTTTTCTTTTATATCCCAGGTGTCTGTAATATCCACATAAAAGTTGGCTTCAAAATTGTCATCCGACTGATACCAGTTACTATGGTACTGAAGAATCCTTGGCACATGTCGTCCGGCATGGAGACTGGCCTTAGCCAGTGCTTTATGATCATGGTGTACATCACCTGTATAATGAGTATAAATCAAATCTATTTTCTTCTTAGAAATCAGATCAACTAACATAAGGTTCAGTTCATCAGTAAACTCCAGTGCCAGAGTCTCGAAGCCTCCGCACACCAGATTAGCTCCCAGGATTTCGCAGGCTTTTTCGCCTTCGCTTTTAGCCTCCTCATCACTTCTGATTACTGCATTGCCAGG
Source organism: Lachnospiraceae bacterium UBA1729 (assembly GCA_002315945.1). GTDB lineage: Bacteria > Bacillota > Clostridia > Lachnospirales > Lachnospiraceae > UBA1729. The sequence goes on from DCIJ01000022.1 coordinate 27,708, forward strand.
TCCAGTGTAGCCCGATTTTGTAGCAACAAACACTGTAACCTCATCACCCTTATTAATATGTCCTGCCAAAGCTCCGGCGCATCCCAACTCAATATCGTCAAAATGTGCTCCTATAGCCAGTACATTCATTACTGTATACCTCTGATAATCTTTCTTGATTCCTCAATACCGCAGTTAAATAATAAATCCAGGCTGGACAGGTATGGAATAAATCCCACCTCCTCATACTGCTGAGGATATACAGGATGGGAAAAATCCTGCCAGATTACATTAATTCCGGCTTTTTTATATACTTCTTCATCATAATAATCTGCTGCACCGGTGCCAGACAGATATGTCTTACAGCCAACCTTATTCATGATATCAACAATCATATCGTTATTCTTACCTTCAGGCTTAATGTCCGAAGCAAATCTAATATCAGGATGGATATCAAACAGCTCCAACAGCATTTTAATGGAATTAAAACTAAAATCCCAAAACAGTGTCTCGTCTCCACCATAGAGTTTTTCCAGATATGGCAGTATCTCCTTGTAATATGGAGCTTTTCTGTAATGCTGATGAAACAGTCCCAGATTATTCTTTTTCCATTTATCATCTGAGACTAACTCAATATCCTTAATTGCTGTTCCTCTGGGAGCCTTCTGTACACAGACCTTGAACCACTGCTCACCTCTGTCAGTTTTAATCTTGTCACGGCTCATCCAGCTTCTGCTGGTTCCATCCACATACTGAGCTGTTTCCAGTACCACAAAAATATCTGCTTTTAACAGCCTGTCAAAAAAGCCCAGATAAGGCATAAAGTCCGGCTGATGAATAACTACTATCTTTTCTCTATCCATTATTTACATCCTCCCACTGAAGGATATCTTCTTTTTTCAAATCCTTTGCTGCAGTTTTTCCCAATATATCTTCATAATATTTGGGCGCTATTCCATAGCCCGGTCTCTTAACATCAATATTCTTCTGCGTAAAGAGCTCACCGGCCTTAATGTCCTCACATACCACCAAAGACTTACGATTATTCTTTCTGGTTACTGCTTCTGCCCTGGCAGGCTCCTTGATGCCTGACCCCTTCATGATTTCAAACTCTCTGACCGCATCCACCAAAGCCTTCATTTCAGCAGGGTCCGCTGAATGCATATGGTCAGGTCCCTCTGCATTTTTATCATAGGTAAAATGCTTCTCTAAAACCTGTGCCCCCATGGCAGCAGCGCACAGACAGGCTGTAATACCAAGAGTATGGTCAGAATATCCCACCTTTAATTCAGGAAACTCTCTGGCCATGGTCTGCATTGCCAGCAGATTCACATCCTCTGCATGGGTCGGATATGCTGTGATTGCATGAAGCACATATATATCTTCATTTCCTGTAGATTTCATGGCCTCTACAGCTTCCTTTACCTCCTCCAGAGTACACATGCCGGTGGCATATATTACCGGCTTATTCTTTGATGCAATATATTTTAACAGAGGTATATTTGCTCCATCGTCAGAGCCTATTTTATAGGCATCACAGTCAAGCTTTTCCAGCATGTCCACATCTGTTCTGTGGGAAGGAGATGAAAATACATCCAGCCCCCTGCTTCTGGCATAGTCAAATACCTGTCTGTGCAAGTCCTCCCCTATTGAATATTTTTCAAACAGCTCATACTGGCCTGTAACTCCGGTGTTTTCCATGTCAAATATGGCTTTTTTACTGGACAGGGTGTCTGCCTTATAGGTCTGAAGCTTTACAGCATCCACATTACAGTTGCTGGCCTCATCAATTAGTCTCTTAGCCTGCTCAAAATTGGTAAAGTTACCACCGATTTCGGCTATTATATATATATGATTTGTTTCTTTTAATCTGCTCATTATTTTTCCTGATATCACATGGACAAATATGTATTTTTTAGTCCCTGCCTAATATCTGTAGATGGCTTCCATCCCAGGAGCTTCTCAGCCTGACTAATATCTGCCACCACATTGTTCATCTCATTTTTTCTAACCTGATTCTTGGACTTCACTTCCTTTTTGGTTCCGCCAATTTCCTGCAGCATATCTACTACTTCCTGCACAGAATAGGACACTCCGGAACCTATGTTAATTACTTCTCCATAGATGTCCTTTCCTACAGCTGAAATAATTGCTTCAACCAGGTCATCTATGTATACGTAATCCCTCTTTGGAACCAGATCCAGCACATGAATTACATCCTGATTTTTTACTTCGTCTATAATATGGGGAATGACAAAATCCCTGGACTGCCCTGGGCCATATACATTAAAGGGCCTTATTATGCTGGTCTTGATATCATAGTTGGTGCTATAAAACTTGCACAACTGTTCAGCCATGTATTTTGACTGGGCATATGGATTATTAGGCTTAACAGGAGCCTTCTCGCTGATTGGAAGACTCTCTGGCTGTCCATATACATAAGCGCTGATATAGGTCATGCCCATATTGTATTTTCTGCAGACCTCCAGTACATTCATGCATCCTGCTGTGTTAACACTGAAAAATCTTTCCGGCTCACTCCAGCTTTTAAACACATCAACCCTTCCGGCCAGATGGATAACATGACTAATATTCTTTCCAGTTTTTACTATTTCATCAATATAATTTGTCAGCCCATCCAGTTTGGAGATATCGCAGTCTCTGCTCCCCATTCCAATAGCTGTATAGCCCTTCTTTTCAAGAGCCTCCATTACTTTTCTACCAATAAAGCCTGTGGAACCCGTAACCAGTATCACATCATTATTTGTACTCATTTATCATCTGCTCCATCAGAACTCTTTCGCCCATATCTCTCCAGGCATTATCTGTTATAGGGAAGGCACCAACTCTTCTGCCTTCATCAATACATTTCTTAATCAGGTCTGTTATGTGGAAAAATGTATTTTCAGGAATCAGTTCCAGCACCTCTGGATTTAGTACATAAACCCCTGTATTCACCAGAAAGTCAAGATTGGGCTTTTCCTCAAGTCCCTTAACCGCTGCTGTTTCCTTTCCCTCTTCCAGTTTGACTATTCCGTAGGGAATCTCGTATTCCTTCAGGGAAGTGAGCATAGTGATACAGTTTCCGGAATTCTTATGGAAATCCATAACCTTCACATAATCCACATCCAGCAGGATGTCACAGTTACTTACAAAAAATGAATCTGTCAGTTTCCCTTTTAATAGGGCAAGGCTTCCTGCTGTACCAAAAAAGTCTGTCTCCTCCACATACTGAATGTCAAAAGGAGCTCCCAAATCTTCCATAAAAGCCTTAATCAGATTCTTCTTATAATTTACAGACAGGAAAAATGTATTACACCCAAACTGGGAGAATGAATCCAGTATTCTTTCAAGAATGGTTTTAGCCCCAATTGAAATCAGAGGTTTTGGAAGCACATCAGTCAGAGGAGCCAGTCTGGTTCCCTTGCCACCTGCCATTATTACAACAGGTGCATCTGTTTTTTCTCCCTGAGCCTTCTTCTGAGTATAATCGGAATATCTGAATACGATGTCAACAAGCATTCCATCCTCTTCAATTACAGGGATTGCATCCAGTCCCCTTTCAGACATGAGTCTCAAGGCCTTGCCTCGATTCTTAGGTGTCACGCATACCGGATTTGAGGTCATGATTCCTGTTACAGGCGACTTCATGTCGACACCAGCCAGAATTGCCTTTCTAATATTCGAGTCGGTAACTACTCCTAAAAGCTTCCCCTCATCCACAATCAGTACTATTCTCTCATGGGTCTGATCTAACACCTTGATTGCATTCATTATGGAATATTCAGTTGTAATACACAGGTCTTTTAGTTCTGTCATCTTTATACGTTATATATATCCACCTTATAGTGGTCCATGTTACCCTTGATCCATTCAATTGTCTCAGCGAGACCTTCCTCAAAGGTATGTCCTGGTTTCCAGTTTGTTAACTGCATGATTTTTTCATTTGATCCCAGTAATCTGTTTACTTCACTCTTCTCGGGACGGGTACGCACCTCATCGCAGATTATCTTTGCCTTGGGATTAATCTGTCTGATCAACTCATTTGCCAGATCCCCAATACTAATCTCTCTCTGGGTTGCAATGTTGATTTCCTGTCCTACAGTCTTATCTGATACTGCTATTTCATAGAAGCCATTGGCAGTATCCTTTACATAGTTGAAATCTCTGGTTGGTGTAAGACTTCCCAGCTTTATTTCTTCTTTTCCAGCCAACAGCTGTGTGATAATTGTAGGTATTACAGCTCTTGCTGACTGTCTTGGACCATATGTATTAAATGGTCTGACAATGGTCACCGGCAGTTCAAAGCTTCTGTAAAAGCTCTCTGCCAGCCTGTCTGCTCCGATTTTTGTAGCAGAATAGGGTGACTGTCCCTGATATGGATGTTTCTCATCAATGGGAACATACTGAGCAGTTCCATAGACCTCTGAAGTTGATGTCACAAGAACTCTCTCCAGCTCAAGATCTCTTGAAGCCTGCAGTACATTCAGGGTTCCCTTAATATTTGTATCTACATATGAGTCGGGAGAATGATAGCTAAATGGAATTGCAATCAGTGCTGCCAGGTGAAATACCCCGTCACAGCCTTCCAGCGCTTTTCTTACTCCATTAGGGTCACGGATATCTCCCTGGAATATTTCGATATTATCAAGCTTCTCCTTGGGCAGGGTATCTAACCATCCCCAGGTGTTAAAGGAGTTGTAATATGTAAAAGCTTTTACATCAAATCCCTTTTCCATAAGGTGCTCTGTAAGATGACTCCCTATAAATCCATCCGCACCTGTTACAAGTACTTTTTTCATTTATTCAAAATCTCCTATCATAATCACTTCTGTCTCAAGGCTGACCCCACTGGATTCCTTTACCTTCTTCTGGACAGACCTGATTACCTGATATATATCATCAGCTGTAGCTTCGTTTTTATTTACTACAAAACCACAATGCTTATCTGATACACAGGCACCACCGATGGAAAAGCCTTTGAGTCCTGCATCTTCAATCAGCTTACCCGCAAAATGTCCCTCCGGTCTTTTGAAGGTACTTCCTGCGCTTGGATACTCCAGCGGCTGCTTCTCTCTTCTCCTTTGGGACAGGTCGTCCATATATGCCTTAATCTGATCACCATCTCCGGGAGATAATTTAAGTTTTACTTCAGTAATTACATACCTTTTGAACTTAAATATGCTGGTTCTGTACCCCAGACACATTTCCTCATTTGACAGAGAAAAAAAGTGTCCATTCTCGTCCATGGCTGTGACGCTGACAACAATGTCCTTCATCTCACCGCCGTATGCCCCTGCATTCATAACCATGGCACCACCAATAGTACCTGGTATTCCAGCAGCAAATTCCATTCCTGTCAGGCTGTTTTCCAATGCCTTTGCTGCAACCTGGGATAACAGCATTCCAGCCCCTGCGGTGATAATATTGTCATCCACGCTTACAGACTTGAATTCTCCATCCAGACTTATTACTGCTCCATCAAATCCCTTATCACTGACCAGGAGGTTTGAACCATTGCCTATTATCAGATATTCCTTATTATTTTCACAAAAGGTAGTAACCAGATTTGCCAGTTCCTCCTTCGTTTCAGCCCTCATATATCTCCATGCCGGCCCACCTACTCTAAAGGTGGTGTGCCTAAGGAGAGGCTCATTTTCATATATTTTCATATTATGTTAAAAGCTCACTTATATTTTACAGAACCAGCTTGGCTGCTCCATAGATTCCAGCATCATTTCCCAGTGTAGCCAGCAGGATCTTAGCTTCTCTGCTTCCATGGAACACATTAGCTTTATAGGGTTCAGTAATGAAATCAAACAGGATTTCTCCAGCCTTTGATACTCCTCCTCCGATTACAAAAGCCTGAGGATTGATTACTGATCCAATTACCGCCATTCCTTTTCCAAGATAATCACCATAGGATACTGCAATTTCATTTGCAACCTTATCTCCAGCCTTTACTGCGTCAAAAATAGACTTGGCAGACACTTCATCATTTCTTAATACACTTTCAGCTCCATCAGCTGCCAGTCTCTTGTTAGCCAGTCTTACGATTCCTGTAGCAGAAGCATACTGCTCAAGGCAACCATAGTTTCCGCATCCGCAGGCATCCTTTTCATCATCATTTACGTGAATATGGCCAATTTCTCCGCCGGCCCCTGTTGCACCGCCTAAAATCTTTCCATCAATAATGATTCCTCCGCCAACACCTGTTCCCAGAGTAACCATTACTATACTGTCAAAGCCCTGGCCGCCGCCTTTCCACATTTCGCCAAGGGCAGCTACATTTGCATCATTACCTGCCTTTGTCTCTATTCCGGTCAGTTTTTCCATCTCAGCCTTAACAAATACATCTTCCTTCCAGCCAAGATTTACAGCCTTATGACATACACTCTCATTCTCAATAGGTCCAGGAAGACCAATTCCAATTCCTGCCACATCACTTTTTTCGATTTTCTTTTCTTCAAGCTTATCTAAAATAGCTTTAGCGATATCAGGAAGAATTTTACTTCCTGCTTCTTCTTTTCTGGTTGGGATTTCCCACTTATCAACCACTTCACCTGTGATACTAAACAGACCCATCTTTACTGTGGTTCCACCAAGATCTATTCCAAAACAATAATTTGCCATCTTATTCTTCCTCCTCTTCACGACGCTTTGCTAAAGAATTCTGTACTCTTGTATATAATTCCTGTGCAGCGTTGTAGCCCATCTTCTTCTGTCTGTGGTTAACCGCTGCAGACTCACAGATAATTGCCAGATTTCGGCCTGGACGGATAGGAATACTGTGGCATACTATTTTTTTGCCAAGGTATTCTGTATATTCTTCTTCGAGACCAAGTCTGTCATACTCTTTATCCTTGTCCCAGTCTTCAAGTTTAATGACAAGGTCGATATTCTGGGTATCCCTTACTGAAGACACACCAAAGAGGGTCTTCACGTCTACAATTCCAATACCTCTTAGCTCAATAAAATGCTTTGTAATATCAGGTGCAGTACCAATGATAGTATCGTCACTAACCTTTCTAAGCTCTACCACATCATCTGTAACCAGACGGTGTCCTCTCTTGATAAGCTCCAGCGCAGCCTCAGATTTACCAATACCACTCTCGCCAGTAATCAGAACACCTTCACCATATACATCAACCAGTACGCCATGGACTGAAATACATGGAGCCAGTTTTACATTGAGCCATCTGATTATCTCTGCCAAAAATGCACTTGTTGCCTTGTTTGTCATTAGCAAAGGAATACCATGAGCCACTGCAATTTCTCTGAATACCGGGTCAGGAGTCAGTTCTCTACAATAGATAATTGCAGGAATGGGATATGAAAGAAGTTCCTCAAACACCTCTCTCTTTTTATCTTCATCCATGCTTGCTATGTAGGTGTACTCTACATATCCAATAATTTGAAGTCGGGTTGCTGCAAAATGCTCAAAATAGCCAGCAAGCTGCAAGGCCGGTCTGTTAATATCAGGCTGATTAATATTAATCTTTTTGATGTCAACTTCCGGGGTCAAGTTTTCCAGTTTCATTTTTTCAATGATTGCTGATAGTTTTACCGATGCCATAGGCTGCTCCTTTACTGTAATATTTTCTAATAATCAGACTTTCCCAAATTACAAAAATACATCATCATATTTTACCACACACTTAACTTCCATTAAAGAAGTTTTTAATCTGTATCGCAATATGTTCTGGTATCTGAGGCACCTCCATGAGTTCTTCAATACTGGCCGCCTTGATGGCTTCCACATTCTGAAAATGCTTCATCAATGCCTTTCGTCTGGCCTCTCCCACTCCGGGTATGTCATCCAGCACACTCTTAACCTGGGTCTGGCTTCTCAGGCTTCTGTGATAAGTAATTGCAAATCTGTGGGCTTCATCCTGAATTCTTGTAATTAACTTGAACCCTTCTGAATGGGTATCAATATCAATCTCAACATTGTTAAAGTAAAGGCCCCTTGTCCTGTGATTATCATCCTTTACCATTCCGCATACAGGAATATCCAGTTCCAGCTCCCTTAGTACCTCCAGCGCAATATTTACCTGACCTCTTCCACCATCCATCAGCAACAGGTCTGGAAATCTTGTAAAGCTTCCAAACTTGTCATCAAGATTCTTCTGCTCATTTGCCGCCTTTTCATCAAGTCCATGCACGAATCTTCTTGTAAGGACCTCCTTCATACATGCATAGTCGTCCGGTCCAGCCACCGTTTTCATTTTAAATTTTCGGTAGTCACTTTTCTTAGGTTTGCCCTTTTCAAACACTACCATACTTCCAACATTGGCAAATCCGCTAGTGTTGGAAATATCAAAGGCTTCCATTCTTTCAACTGATTTTAGGTTCAGCCAGCCCTCAATTTCTTTGACAGCCCCTATGGTCCTGCCTTCCTCTCTTTTGATTCTTTCCTTGTCTCTGTTTAACACCAGAGATGCATTATTATAAGCAAGTTCTACAAGCTTTTCTTTAGAACCAATCTTGGGTGTTCTTATTGTCACCCTGCTTCCTCTCTTGGAAGACAGCCATTCCCCTATTAATTCCGAATCCTCCAGCTGAATCTGCATCATGATTTCCCTTGGAATAAAAGGAGTTCCCGCATAGAACTGCTTTACAAAGGCCGACAGTATTTCGGTGTCCTCGCTTTCCTCAACTCGACTCATAAAGAAATGTTCACGACCAATCAGCCTTCCGTTTCTAATGAAAAAGACCTGCACCACAGCATCTCTTTCCTCTCTGGCCATGGCAATTACATCCTTGTCCTCACCATCAGAATCCGTAATTTTCTGTCTCTGATTTACAGATTTAACACTGGACAGTAAATCTCTGTATCTAATAGCTTCTTCGAATTCCATATTCTCAGAAGCCTCATTCATTTTGTCCTCCAGTTCTTTCATCACCGTCTTGAAATTGCCATTCAGAAACTCCAGGGCCTGTTTTATTCTGTCGCCATATTCTTCCCTGCTGACACACCCCCTGCAGGGCGCCATACACTGATGAATATGATAATTTAAGCAGGGGCGCTCAATTCCAAAATCTCTGGGAAACTTCTTTCTGCAGGTTCTTAACTCAAAAAGCTTGTTGGTAAGTTCTACTGCGTCATTAACCGCTCCTGCACTGGTGAAGGGACCAAAATATCTGGATCTGTCCTTTTTCATTTCCCTGGAAAAAAGTACTCTTGGATATTCCTCCCCTAAAGTTACTTTAATGTAAGGATAGGTCTTATCATCCTTTAACATGGTATTGTAATGGGGATTATGTTCCTTAATCAGGTTGTTTTCCAGCACCAGTGCTTCCAGCTCAGAATCGGTGATAATATACTCAAAGTACTGAATATGCGTAACCATCTTCTGGATTTTCAGGCTTTTCTTCGTACTCTCGCGGAAATAGCTTCTAACCCTGTTCCTTAGGTTGATAGCCTTACCCACATAAATTATTGTGTCATTAGCATCATGCATCAGGTATACACCTGGATTTGTAGGTAATTTTTTCAATTCTTCCTGAATATCAAATTCTATACTCATCAAAATTTTCCTTACATTAAATACCAAAAACAGGCTGTATATTTATACAGCCTGCAAACATTAATTAATTCTTTTACATGTTGTCATATGGATTTCTGTATGGATTTCCATATCGTCCATTTTGTCCCTCATCCACAGGAGGAATCATCTGTCCATTTTCGTTCCAGCTTGGCCCACAGTGATTGTCATTCACTGTTTCCGCTGTATCTTCAGTCTCTGGTGCCTCTGGCACTTCAGCTTTTTCCTCAATTTCGGTCTGAACCTCTATATCATCAGTATCAGTATCATCATCTTCAATATCGACAGAATCGCCGAACTTCTTTCCACCATCTTCAGATACACCCCTGATTTCATTCAGGATACTCATGAATTCCTTACCGGTTATGGTTTCCTTCTTAATGAGGTATTTTGCCAGTTTATCCAATGCCCTTCTGTTGGACTTAAGAAGCTTGTAGGCTTCCTTGTAGCAGTCCTTAAGGATCTTCATTATCTCCTCATCTATACCTGCCGCAGTTACATCCGAACAGTTCATGACTGTTCTTCCATCAAGGTATTTACTCTCAACAGATTCCAGACCGACCAGTCCAAATTTTTTACTCATACCGTACTGAGTAACCATTCTCCTTGCAATACTGGTTGCTTTCTCAATATCATTTGATGCTCCGGTAGTAACTGTGTCAAATACCAGCTCTTCGGCCGCTCTTCCTCCCAGGAGTCCTACCAGCATATCATGAAGCTCTGCCTTGGTATTAAGATATTTTTCTTCTTCCGGTACCTGCATAACATAACCAAGAGCTCCCATAGTTCTTGGCACAATTGTAATCTTCTGAACCGGTTCAGAATTTTTCTGAAGCGCAGCTATCAGTGCATGACCAACCTCATGGTAAGAAACAATCTTTCTTTCCTGAGGACTCATTATTCTGTCCTTCTTTTCTTTACCAACCAGAACCACTTCCACAGCGCTGAAGAGATCCTTCTGATTCACTGCCTTTCTGCCTTCTTTAACAGCATTAATTGCAGCCTCATTTATCATGTTGGCCAGATCACTTCCCACTGCGCCACTGGTTGCCAGAGCAATAGCCTCCAAATCCACAGAATCATCCATCAGTACGTCCTTGGCATGTACCTTCAGTATCTCTACTCGACCCTTTAAATCCGGCTTATCTACTATTACACGTCTGTCAAATCGACCCGGACGCAGCAGCGCCTTGTCCAGTATCTCTGGTCTGTTGGTAGCCCCAAGAATCAGAATACCCTTTGATGTGTCAAAACCATCCATTTCTGACAGGAGCTGATTAAGCGTCTGCTCTCTTTCTTCGTTTCCACCACCATATTTTGAGTCTCTGCTTCGTCCAATAGCATCTATCTCATCAATAAAAATAATACATGGTGCATTCTTATTGGCTTCTTTAAACAGGTCTCGTACTCTGGATGCACCTACACCAACATACAGCTCAATAAAATCCGATCCGGTCAGTGAAAAAAACGGAACATGTGCTTCTCCGGCAACTGCCTTGGCAAGCAGTGTTTTTCCTGTACCAGGAGGTCCAACTAACAAAGCACCCTTTGGCAGCTTTGCACCAATCTGCTGATACCTTCCAGGATTGTGCAGAAAATCTACAACCTCCTGCAAAGACTCTTTTGCCTCATCCTCTCCGGCCACATCAGCAAAAGTGACTCCTGTCTCTTTTTGCACATATACCTTGGCATTACTCTTTCCTACTCCGAATGGTCCGCCATTCCCACCCATCCTTTTAAACAGGAATGAAAGCAGAATCCACATAACCACTATTGGCAGTACATATGTAAGCAGCATTGATATTATGAAGCTTGAATTGTCCGGAACGCTGCCTGACACTTCAATACCCTTTTCCAGGAGTCTCTGGGTCAGTATGCTATCCTCTTCCACTTTGCCAGTAAAATATGTCATTTCTGAAAGCGGAGTAAAAATATTCTTGTTTGCCTGTGGAACCAGCGGAGTAATTACTATTCTGTCGGTCTCGATTACAACACTTTCCACCTGACCCATGTCAACCATTTTGAGAAATTCATTATATGGAATCTCGCGATTAGTAGCCGTATCCATCGCTCTCATAAAATAGCTAACAACTAAAAGTGTTACAAGGGCAACAATAAGGAATGCCATCCCATTCTTTTGTGGAGAATTACCTTTTCCGCCGGAATTACGATTTCCATCGGAATTATTGTGATTTCCACGATCATTTGAACCGCGTCTGCCGTCACCATTATTATATGGATTAAAGTTTTCGTTACTCATTTATTAATGTTTTCCTACCTTAAAATTTTTTCTAGATTATATCTCAGATTACCCCAAAACTCAACGAAGGTCCCGAAATCTTAACCAAATTTACACATTTTTAATTTTTCCACGTAAGCGTCGTTAATCTGTATATTTTTTCGTAATTTTCTCGATTTTAATTGTTCATTATGAACAAAGATGCTATAATTCATTAATACTTATAGCATAATTGATGCTTGTATTGTGGGAAGGAAAAATGAGTGGACTTTTGTCAAAGTTTGTTAATTTGATAAACCGAGATGTTCAGTCAGAGAATGAGGTCAAGATGACTGCTGTTGTAGTTCGTGTCAATGCAGTTATCTGGGTCACATTCTTTTTGTTGTGTCTGCTTCTGGAAATAGCCTCTGCTCATCCGGCACCAATTATTTTGTGTACAGCCGGACTTCTTTTATCTGTGCTGATTTTTGATTTAACCTATCAGAACAAGACCCGGATTGCTGCCATTATTTTGTTGGCCGCTATATTAAATCTGGCTTTCTTTTCCATATACTTCCACGGAGCATCACCATCCATTCTTAACATCACATTTATGTTTATTGTTATGTTATTTGTGATTGATTTTATTCCTCAGAAATATCGTTTCCTGGGGGTATTCCTTAGCATTGTTATTCGTTTCTTCTTTATATATTTCGCAGACACTTATCCCTGTATATATCAGGATAGTGCTTCTGTGGCACGTATCAGAGAATTTCTATATTTACTGTTTTTTACTGCTCAGATTACCACAACGATTTATATAGCAACAAAAGACTTCTCTGCCATGCAGCAGAAGCTGGTTGCGTATAATAATAAGCTGCATATGGCCGCCAGCATTGATCCCCTGACTGGCCTTAATAATCGTAGAGCCATGATCGATTTAATGGCCAATGAAATTAAAGCTTACAAAAAGGGAGACATTTCTTCCTTATGTATTGCCATAGCTGACATTGATTTTTTCAAAAAAATCAACGACACCTATGGTCACAATGGTGGTGACTTTGTTTTGAAGGAACTGGCTTCTATTTTCCAGTCTTTTATGGTAAATAAGGGGCATGTAGCCAGATGGGGTGGTGAAGAATTCCTGTTTATCTTCCACAACATTAATGGTGATGATTCAATAATTTATCTGGACTCTCTCAGGAAAAAAGTATCTGAATACGATTTTATCTTTGAGGAGACCGTAATTCACCTTACAATCAGTTCCGGTCTGACTGAGTTTGATTCACGCCATGATATGGATTCAAATGTAATGGATGCAGACCAGAAGCTGTACCTGGCAAAGGCCCAGGGAAGGAATCGTGTAATATACTAATTCGGAGAATTCTATGGGTTTAGAAATTGAAAAAAAATATACTGTTACTTCTATTCCTGATGACTTTGAATCATACCCCTGCAGACATATTGTTCAAGGGTATCTTTGTGTTGATCCGGTTGTCAGAGTGAGAAAGGACAATGATCAGTACTATCTGACTTATAAGGGGAAGGGCTTTGATATCAGGGAAGAATATAATCTCCCGTTAAATGCTTCGTCCTTTGAAAGTCTGATAAAAAAGTCAGAGGGCAATATCATTTCAAAAAAGAGATATTGTATTCCCTATTCCTATCTTTCTACATCCAATTCTCGTGAAGAGGTTACTATTGAATTGGATATTTTTGACGCACCCTTTTTAGGTCTGATTTTTGCTGAAGTAGAATTCAATTCAAAAAACCAGTCCGATGAATTTGTTCCACCTGACTGGTTTGATTTAGATGTTACCTTCGACAAGTCCTATTCCAACTCCAACATGGCTATGAGACCTTTATAGTACTGCCTGGTCTCTGTTTTTTATCTCAACTGATATCTTACAGTCTGCCAGGTGCTCATAATTTACTTCCAAAGCATAGTCCACATCTACATTTATTTTATTTTCTGTTTCAATCACATTAATGTTATTTGTATCAATTCCAATAATTATATTTCCAAAAGGGGTCCTGTAGTCTGTCATATTCTTCTGGTTTTTCTCAAAAATCATATGAACATTAACTACTCCCTTTTTCATTAGGTCCAGACTATTTTCATTCCACTTCATTTTGTTGGAAGTAATTTCAGAAAATCCTTCCATGGCTTCTTCAAACAACAGATAGTGTGAATTATTCTTTTTATAGTATTGCCCTGGCGTAATAGTTTCTATTTCACCCTGATCACCCTCGGGATCAAACTGCAATCCTTTTATTGATACTAATACGTCTCTATTCAAACTTTACTCCTCAATCACCCTCAGGATGCTCTCCTCCTGATGATCAATATGCTCTTTCATGGCTGCACTGGCTACAGCCTTATTTCTTCCGGCTATTCCGTCAAATATTGCCTTGTGCTCTTCTCTTATTATCTTGTGCGCCTGTGTATCTTTTACGTATTCAAATCTGAATCTGTACATCTGCTCTCTTAGATTAGAAATCAGCTGTGCCAGGCGCAGATTATCTGCAGCTTCAATTATTGCATCATGATAAGCCTCGTCAGCATAGCATATTTCAGTATACTCAGCTTTATCCAATGCCTCATTGAATGCATTCAATTTCTCTTCAATCTTTGAAATCGCCTCATCATTCGCTCTGTCACAGGCAAGTTCTATTGCAAGAATTTCCAGAGAACTTCTTACTTCCAAAACATCCTGAAGACTTTTCCTGGTAATATTGGCTACTTCAGCACCTCTTCTTGGAACTATTATTACCAGTCCCTCTAGTTCCAGCTTTCTAATAGCTTCACGAATAGGAGTTCTGCTTACCCCCAGCGTCTCAGCCAACTTAATCTCCAGCAGTCTCTCGCCTGGTTTTAATTCTCCTGTGAGAATTTTCTTTCTCAGATATAAAAATACTGTATCCCTCAGAGGTAGATACTCATCATTATAAATGTCCATTATTCTTTACCTTT
>DCIJ01000015.1:0-3928 GCA_002315945.1 Lachnospiraceae bacterium UBA1729
TTAAGTCAGCTAACGGCACAAACTCTTCATCTGACCGTGATTCTATCCAGTCTGAAATTGATCAGCTTACAACAGAAATTGACCGTGTATCTGAAACCACAAAGTTCAATGAGACATACCTGCTTAAGGGCGATGTTAATGCAGCTAAGGATAAAAATCTGGCATATAAGTCAATTGCAGTAACAACAAAGGATTACTATTATCTTGACAGCAACAATGATATTAAGACCCTTAAAGCTGGTTCCGCTAAGTCTCAGGTTGACAGCAATACAACATACTATAGTGATAGCAATGTATACATTAGTGGTGGTGAGGTTGCTGACTTTGCTTCAACAGATTCTGGTTTAGTGGATACTAAAGAAGTAGTTACCGATGCTAGTATTTTCACAAAAGATAATGCTGGAAATTACCACTCAGTTGCTACAGGTACAGCATATGATTCAACAGAGACATACTACAAGGCATCAGCTGCTGGTGGTTCATATGTTGATTCAGATATGACAGTAACCGATACTCCAGGTATTGATACAAAGGATATCTTCAAAGCAGATGGTACAACCACTGTGCTGTATGATTCTACTGGTAAAGAGATTAGCGACGGTGATGTAATTGTTTCAACAGCGACATACTACAAATCACATGGTACTGCTGAGTTAGATTCATCAGCAACTGTTGATATGGCTCAGAGCTCAGTATATGCAGGAACTGGCAAGGTTCAGTTTACTGACAAGGATGGTAACGAGATTGCTGCCAATGGTCTCCATAAGTACATTGATAATAACGGGAAACTGATTGAAGGCTCTGGACTTATGCTTAGAAAGAGCGAGGGACCTACCGGACTTGAAGCAGCAACTCAGGATGATATTGATGATATGGTTGATGCAACCAAAGAGTACAAGGTTGGTGCATTAGAAATCAATTTACATGTTGGAGCAGATGCAACCAGAAATAATCAGATTGAAATGAAGATTAAATCTATGAGCGCTGAAGGTCTTGGTGTTAAGGACTTAAAGGTTGATGGCGAAGATGATACTAATGCATTAAACGCTATTGAGACAATTAAGGCAGCTCTTGAGAGAGTATCTGAGCAGAGATCTGACCTTGGTGCAATCCAGAACAGACTTGAGCATACTATCAAGAACTTAGACAACGTTGTTGAAAATACAACAAGTGCTGAATCACAGATTCGTGATACAGACATGGCTTCTGAGATGGTTACCTATAGCAAGAATAATATTCTTGCTCAGGCAGGTCAGTCAATGCTTGCACAGGCTAACCAGTCAAATCAGGGTGTTCTTAGTCTTCTTGGTTAATTTTCTAGAATACTGTAGGATTAACGTAAATTTAGTGGCGGTGCGGTTTTTCCGCACCGCTTTTTTGAGGTTATTATGCGTCTATTTGTTTATAATTGGAATTTTATTACTAAAGTAGATTTATATGCAGCTCTAAAACGTCAGGGCATAGACATTTATTTGTTTTCGTCTAACTATTCTCCAAGAAATGATTCAGAGAAATTAAAATTCCTTGAAGAGGCCGCTGAGGCGTTTAAGGCTTCGGAATTTGATGCAATATTTAGTGTAAACTTCTTTAACGAACTTTCGACTCTTGCCAAGGATAATGATGTCTTATATATCAGTTGGACCTATGATAGTCCGGCCTTGGGGAGAAATAATCCAAGTCTTTTAAATGATTGCAATAGAATATTCTGCTTCGACTCTGATGAAATGAACAAAAATTTGATTAAAGGCGCAAAAAACATATTCTATCTGCCATTGGCAGTTGATTGTAATCGGTTTAACAAAATTAAAGCGACCCCGATGCAGCAGATGAAGTTCACATCTCAGGTTTCTTTAGTTGGACAATTGTATCAGTCGGATATGGATAAAATATATCCACTGTTTGATGAATACAATGCAGGATTTGTGTCTTCAATAATCAATACACAGCTCAAAGTCTATGGGATTAATGTAATAGAAAATTTAATTACAGATTCTGTTGTTGAAGGCATTATGAATGAAGATGTGGAAAAAGCACTGCTCGAAAATATTAACGATAGATTCTTGCGTGAAGTGGATGAGATAAGAAGATGGCCACTTACACTATTTCTGTCAAAAGCTGTGACAAACAAAGAAAGAATTCTCTTATTAACACTGTTGGGCAATAGATATAATGTAAAGCATTACTCTTTTGACAATATGAAACTTGGAAACGTTCACAAGATGGGGCTTGCAGATATGCATACTGAGATGCCACTTGTGTTTAGATATAGCAAGATAAACTTAAATACTACTTTAAAATCGATAAAAAGTGGTATGCCGCAAAGAATACTGGATATTATGGCCTGCCACGGTTTATGTATGTCAAACTACCAGGCAGATATTTTTAGACATTTTGAGGATGGAAAAGAAATATTAGTCTACAGTTCCATGGAAGAAGCAGTAGATAAGTGTGATTACTATCTAAGACATGAGGACGAGGCTGAAGCAATTAGAAGAAGAGCCTATAACGTAGTGAAAAATGATTTTACCTATGACAAAATGCTTAATAAAATTTGGGAAATATCAGGTGTAAATTCATAGAAAGTTGAGGAAAATCATGAAGCTTCTATATGTGAAATGGGGTTACACCCATGATGATGAAATAATTGAGGCCTTTAATCACTTTGGTATCGAAACAGAATGTATCAATGGCGATGTTGAAAATAATGATGGCCTAATAACAAATAATACATTGGATGATGATATTGACATTGTATTTTCCGTTAATTTTTATTCGTCAATTTCTAATTCATGCCAAGAACTGGAAATGCCTTACTGCTCATGGACACTGCAGTATCCCTGTGATGGATTGTATTCTAAGGCGGTAATTAATAGCTGTAATTTTATCGGAATTGGGGACTCTTATCTGGTAGAAAAGCTTTTAGCATTGGGAGTGAAAAAAGTATTTTATCTCCCTGACGCAGTAACATACAGAGAACAAAAGGAAGATATTCTTGAGGATGAATCGGAACAAAAGCACGTACAAGTAGTATTGGAAAGAGGTGTGGCCTCTTTTTCAAACTATGATGAATTAAATTTTGATGATTCTAACATAACTAAATTTGATAGTGGTTATATCAATGGTTTCTGTCATTTTCAAAGAGAGTGTAAGGGTTCCTATGTCTTAGAGGAGGGAATAATGCAGCAGGTTTTTGATAGGATAAAGGTTCAGACTGCTATTCCTGATTTTGTAATTCCTAAAATGGAAAAACTATATTTTGCGGATCGTTCATTGGCACCAATCGTAGATGTCAAGGATAGTAAGATTACATATGATGCAATACGTGAATATCTTGAACTTTATACAGATAAAGAACATTACAAGGAATGGAATATTGAATGTAATCCTCTTGAAAGCCTTTCAAAAGAAGATATTGATACGATATACGCAACAAAGGAATTTGTACTGGTGCTACCACCAAGAGCCTCTCATTATGCGATAGACAGAAATGTATTGGAAATAATTATGAAAGGTGGTGTTCCTATAGTACCTATGAACAAGGACTATAATATATTCTTTACAAATGAAGAAAACATCCTTACCTATCATGACTCGGATTTCTTGCTTTATTTGTTAAATAAATTTGGAAATGATAGAGAGAAATATCTGAATCTGCGTGAAAAAATGCGTGAGACAGTAAGGACATATCATACATATAATCAACGAATCCCTGCTATGCTAAATGCCTGGGCAGAATTAACAGAATAGAACCCCATAGACCTGTGCGATAGCTTCCAACAGAAGGCACAGGTCTATTTTAGTGCATCTTTGTAAAACGTGGTCAGGAGGTGTTAAAGGCTATGTATTTTGGACATACTTGGGAAGAGAGATTAGCATTGGCTGAAAAGGATGCCCGGAAAGAAGGCCGGGAAGAAGGTCTAGAGCAAGG
>DCIJ01000015.1:3974-39355 GCA_002315945.1 Lachnospiraceae bacterium UBA1729
AAATTAACAGTGTTAATCTTTTGGGTAATTATATGTGCGAATCAGGACGCACGGAAGAATTTATAAAATCGCTTACAAATGCAGAGCTTCAACGAAAATTATTTTTTGAATTTGGTATTTCTACAATATAGCAGATAGAATAAACAGGAAGTGATTGTGTAGATAAAAATAAGACCAACCGATGCGTATCCATTCCCATCAGTTGGTCTCTTATTTTATTTACTCTGATTAAATCTTTTGTCGGTCTGGGGATCTATCTTGCTCATCACCTTGTAGTAATCCGACGCAGCCTTCACACTACGCTTTACAGCAGCAGAGGCCTTCCTTTTGTTTGAAAATACTGTAGTAGCCAGATTCCTGTTTCTCTTCTCTCCAGCTTCAATCTGGGCTGATAGGGCTGTTATTTCAGTAATCAGTTCCTTTAGCTTAAGGATTGCATCATGGTATTTATCCTTGTTATTGCTAAGTTCTTCCTTAACCCTGTCAAAGCTTGACTGAAAACCAATGTCCAGTCTTGTCAGCTCATCAATCAGACGCTGCTTCTGCTCTACGCATTTCATGAACGCACCTTCGTCATCATCTTCCTTCAGAGCCTTAGCCTGCTTCGCATTGGCAGCCACGATATCCACCAGGATTCTTTTTTTCTTCTCCAGAGAATCCAGCATAATAGGCAACAAACTATCTGTCATAGACATAAGCTTATACCACTGCAGTCTGCTTTGAACGAGAGGCTTCCATAACCTGTTTCCAGGTATCTCTCATACCACGCAGATGCTCTAATACTTCTTCTAATATAGCCTTGTCCTTAGTCATGTTAGCTTCATGGAGCCTTACGATCAGGTACTTATAGACCTTGTCAAAATCCTCTGCTACAGGATATTTGTGATCCAGTGTAATCTGGAATTCCTCGATGATTCTCTCAACCTTGCGGATATTATTGTGTGCTTTTTCAATATCCTTGGATTCTATTCCCATGATAGCAATATTGCAAAACTTGATTGCTCCTTCATACAGCATCAAAGTTAACTCAGCTGGTGAAGCTGTCAGAATTTTATTCCTCTGATACTGCGCGTATGCGTTAGGTAATGCCATATTATTATCCTCCTTTTTCCTAGCCCAATATTCCACTCAGTGCACTCTGCTGACTGTTCAGGTTGGCCATGGCTTTTTCCATTGCTGTAAACTGACTATAGTAACGATCTTCCAGTTTTGAAATATAGTCTTCCTGTTCCTTTATTTTTGTATCATAATCTGAGAGGTCTGTCTTCATAGCCTTGTCATCATAGACACTGTACTTACTTCTGTAGTCAGTACGGGACATTATCTTGTCCAGGTCTTTATACAGATTGCTGGTAAGCTGTGAGAAAAATTCTGTTACCAGATCGGGATTTGTAGATATCATAGTCTTTAGCTTATCAGTATTGCTGGAGGTGTTTTCATCATCCTCATCACCATCTATATGGTAAGCGCCTCTTTCATTATCAGCTGCCGTGAAATAATTGAGAGTCTCAATACCAAAGTTTGCAAGAGAATAACTCTTTCCATCTATTGTAATACTTGCCATCATATCAGTCTTGAAGCAGTTGATTACTGTACTGAGACTGTCATCTCTCCTAAGAAGGGCATCCTTGATTTTAGTTTCCCACTTCTCAACCTCTTCATCACTCATGGCGTCTTTTTCATCGTCTGTCAGAGGTTCATATCCCTTTGCCTTGTCAGCATTATATTTTGAATCCATTTCATTGATCAGAGTATTGTACTCCTTGAAGAAATTCTTGATCATGTCATAGATTCCATCTACATCATCCTGTGTATTAAGGAATGTCTCTACATAGGTGCCGTCATCCTTCTTCTCGCTTTCAGACTGAACATTTATTGTTAGTCCGTTTACTGTGACAGCATTAGTTGATGATGAATATTCAACACCATTTAACAGGATTTTTGCATTCTGACCATCTATTTTTTTCGCTGCTCGCGATGTTGCCAGATTTGTGAAGTTGTCAACCGACTTCTTTGCATTGTTTACTTCTTCAAAGGCTTTATCTTCGGCTACTGCCGCAATATCCATCGAAGGAGTAACTGCATCAATTGCTGCATCATCTACTTTGCCGGTTGCAAGTGCATTTGTTTTAACTGTGCTAATCAAATCAGCTACTTCTGTGGGAATTTCAGCACCGTAATACTGCTCTAATGCCTTGGCATCTCCCAAATAGGAGTTTAGCACCTCTACTGAATAATCCTCACTTGTAGGATCTGTGAAGTTATCATTAAAATCCTTCAGACGTGCAACTATCTCATCTACTTTATCCAGTGCTAATTCCTTGGCATAAGCCTGGAATCCTGCACTTGCTCTGGTAGTTGCTTCATCAGTATCATACAGAGCAGCTTTTTCATTGGAGGCAGATGTCATTCCTGCGATGTTTTCACTGCTTATCAGTCCAAGTCCGGCCAGAGCCAGTTCTGAATTGGCATTTTTTGCTTCAAAAGAAAATTCTCCATCCGAACCCGAATTCTGAGCTGAAACAAATATACGCTGATTTGTTTCATCAAAATTAGCATTCACTCCGCACTCCTGAAGCTTGCTAATCACATCCTTAACTGTTGATTCCCCATTTAGCGTAATGGTTGTGGTCTTTCCACCTGATGTAAAGTCATACTCGACCTCGCTATCTTTAGCTACCAGTCCGCCTGTGAGTTCATTTAATGTAGTTGTCTCTTTTACAGAGCCATCATTAGACAGTTTTCCGCCAGTCATATATGCAGACTTTGCCAACTGTTTTACAGCCAGGGTCTGGGTTCCATTTACCGCCTTGTCAGAAGATACTACGCTAGCTATCTTGGAGTCATCTATTGTGGTTTTCTTTTTCTTATAGCTGCCGGTAAAGCGCAGAGTATCCAGTGTTTTATTGTAAAAAGTCTTAATCTTGGAGTTCATTTCTGTCCAGATTTCCTGTTTCCAGGTCAACTTGGTCTTTGCCTTTTCAAGACTTTCCTTTTTTGTACTCTGTACCTTAACTAATTCCTGGATAATACTCTCTGTATCAAGTCCCGAATTAAGACCGGTCATTCTGATTGGTGAAGACATAGCATTACCTCTTCTCGTCTACCAGTATTCCCGCCTGCTCCCATACTCTTGCAATCATGTCCAGAGTCTCATCAGGTGGAAATTCCTTAATTATCTTCTTGGTATCCTTATCCACTATCTTGATAGTGATTCTATTTGTCTTATCATGAATGCCAAATACTGCTTCAGCATTCTCCATCTTCTTATTGAACTGCTCGATGGCCTTCTTAATATTTTCCTGACTGGCAGAAGTCTGGGCATTACTTCCAGTTTCCCCACCATTACTGTCAGAGCCATCCTCTTTGGATCCCACATCCTTGATTACCATGGTATGCGGATCAATCTGGTTTTCTTTTCCAATTGCAACATCCGTGTTAACAACTGTAGCTTCTTTTTCTGGAGCAGTATTTTCAACCACTCTTGTAGGAGCAGCCTGAGCTGTATAGGTCATAGCACTGCTGATTGGTTCAATATTCATAACAACTTCACCTCCGTGTGAGAATCATTAAAATTTCCGTCTATTTTTATTATCGGAATAAAAAAAGAAAAGTTTACAGCTAAGTAAACTTTTCTCACATAATATTTCAACTATTTTAATAGTCCCTTAAGGGCATCCATTCCTTCTGTATCAGTTGCAGCCTTGTTAGCATTTTCAATCTGATCATATACTTCTTTTCTATAGATTGGCACACTCTTTGGGGCATTGATTCCAACCTTAACCTGATCACCCTTCACCTCGAGAATAGTCACCTCGATATTGTTATTGAGTACTAATGACTCACCCTTTTTTCTTGATAAAGCAAGCATACTATTCACCTGCCTTTCTATTCTTTAACAGCTCAAATATGGGATATTTTACAGGATATTCATCGCCGTCCAGAATCACCTGCATTCCCTTTTTGGTCTCTGCATTAATGACAAATGGTGCCTTTAGATTTACTGACATCTTTTCCACTTCCTTAGGAACTGTAAGTGTAATGAGTACCAGCATTGCTTCATCGTCCAGTCCACCTATTTCTTCAAACAGCTCATCCTCAATATTTGGATTATAATCCTCCTTAACTAACAGAGGATTCATTACCGGCATTGCAAAGGCCGGCTCATCCATGGACTGAAGCCACTTGATTGATGAATCACTGCCTTCTTCTTCGTCATGAATCAGAGCAAATTTGTTCAGTTCAGGAAATCCTACTATTCCCTGGGGAAAAGTAATCAGCTTGTCATCATCAATATCAATTAATCCAAAGTTTTTTGTATTAACCTGCATAACCTTATATCTCCTTTATGGCAAAATCCACTTTGTAAATATAGCAAATAATTGATTAAATATAGTTCATGAGAGTAGTCTGGGCAATCTTACCTGAAGCCATCAAAGATGCATCATATGCTAACTTTGCACTGGCGAAATCAATAGCTGCCTGAGTTACATCCACCTGCTCATTATCCTTAACCAGGTCTGTAAAATTACTCTTTTGTGAGGTAAGTCTGTTCTTAACCAGCTCTACTCTTGCAGACCTGGTACCTGCTTCTGTAATTGCACGGTTTGTCTTGTCATAATATTCCTTTAATGTGGTCATAGCCTCACTAAAGGCACTCTGAAGTTTCTTCTTTTCCATATCAAGACTCTTTTTTAAAGCTTCATATGTCTCGGTAAGTGCCTCATCAGCACCATCTACTGCCAACAGCTCAAACTCCTGAGTCTTGCTTTCAATCTTTGATACATCATTTATTATATTTGTCAGGGAATCAATCACTCTGCCTACACCCAGATCAAATACCTCATCAGCTGTTGTATTTACCCTGATTGACTGGTTATTTCCCACATCGTACTCAATGGCATTATCCATAACCGTTCCGCTAAGAAGCTCTCTGTTATGATTAATAGCTTCAAGTGTTCCAACATTCTCAACACAATGGAAATAGTGAACTGGATTCACATCCCCTTTCGACCATGTTGACTTATAGTATTCGATATCCAGTCTTCCCTCATCAGTTGGAGAAGTTGCTGTATCATCTCTGGTCTTGCTGAGTTTTTCATACAGGCCCTCGCCAATTAGCAATTCACCTGTTTCATAGATATATATTGCCTTATCATAGTACTTGCCATCATCCGGATTTGCCGGATCAGGTGGGTCCGCAGGCTTTCTTCCATATGTGGCCATCAGCTCATAGGGATCTGGATTGCTATGCAGCGATACCATTTCAATCCCGTCATCTGTATCTAATACAGTAGGCGTAGAATCTATTGACCCATCAGGCTGTACCTGATAGTACTTTAGCTTTATTGGTGGTATGTCAGCCCCTGCTACCGTCTTGGCTGTTGTATCCAGATTATCATAGCTTAATTTGATTCTGTGGAGATTGTATTCATACACATCCTCCGAATTGACATTACGCTGAACGGTAGGGTCAGCAGGATCTGTATACATGGTTGAATAATTACCTTCTGTTGCATCAAACAGTCTTGCACTATGGACATAGGTAAGTGTCTCAATACTATTTTTGCTTGCAGACTCTGAGATTAAAAACTTGGTGTCGCTATCCTCCTGGAATGTAAGGGGAGTTGCTGTTCTATAGCCTGAGAACAGCTGCCTTCCGGCATAGTCTGCATCCCCGGTTGCATAGAATTCATCTCTCATGGCAGTCAGCTGCTTAAGGATTGCTTCTCTGTTAGCAGTCTGCAGCGAATCCTGGGTACCCTTTTCACACTCAGTAATCATCTTTTCAAGGATATCTCCTGCTGTCTCAATAGTATCCTCTGTGGTCTGAATCCAGCAGTCAGCGTCCTCCACATTTTTATCCAGATACTGTTCGATATCAGACAGACCGCTTCTTAGTCTGAGTGCTCTGATGGCTATTACAGGATCATCAGAGGGCCTGTTAATCTTTTTTCCAGTATTAATCTGGTTATTCAATTTATCCTGCAAATTCTTATTATTGTTAATATTTGTCAGGGCATTATTGGTCATTATTTTGTTAGTTATTCGCATACTCATAATTCATACCTACCTTTGGGCAAATACTTTTACTCTCTCAATCCAGAAGCCTGTTATACTCCAGTCTCGTTTATCAACTTATCATATACTTCGGTCAAAATCTGAATCATTTTAGAGGAAAGATTATATGCATTCTGAAATTTTACTAAATTCAGGGCTTCCTCATCCTCATCTACGCCAGAGATTGATAGCCTCTGATTACTTATTGTCTTGCCAATATTCGTGTAAATATTAGAAAAATTATTAGCCTGATCCGCATTCAGAGAGATATCTGACAGAATACACTGTAAAAATTCGCCGGCAGTTGCCCCTCTAAAGCTCATAACATCCAAATTATCTCTTAATTCCATTAGAGACTGTGCAATGTCCTGTTTGCTTTCCTCATCTGTATTCTGAGTATGATCTGCTAACAGATTACTATCCTTGAGCATAGCGCCATTTACAGATACATTTCCTGCAGTCATTCGGAAATAGGAATTACTTTCAGAGGTAATCTTGTAGCTCATCCCTGAATCCTTTAGCAGGACTCTCTTGCCATTAGTGTACTTATACGCCCCAGTGTCTGATGTATAGTAGTCATCAACAAAATTCCACTGGTTATAATTTGGGTCTACACTGCTTGGAGCCTCATTCGCTGTGAATAGTATCTCGCCAATCTGTCCATAGTTATTTACAGACTTTTCCTGGGTAACCAGGTCATTATTTTTCTGCGCATAGAGCCTGAGCCACTCATTCATCTGCTCCATGTAATAGGGTACGCCCTGATACTCGACCTTGCTTCCTATTCCGGCTTCCTTTCCCACCAGATTCAGTAGCGACTGAGCATCATTATCATTACTCAGGATAAATGTATATGTATGCTTTCCAGTGTCTTCATCGTACTCCAGCTCCCAGTTTTCATAGGTGAGTCTGGCTCCCCCAATGGTTATCTGTCCACCACTATCAGGAAGTGTGGATTTATTTAAGTCCTTCATATAATCGTATTCAGCAGGAATTTTTACATAGGTATACTTTATCTCCTCGCCAAAACGGTTAGTATCATTTTGTCCATCTCCATCAGTATCATAGACTGTCTTGCCTGCAATATTTACAGTACCATGGAAATATTCGCCATTATTACCATCACGGATTTCAATTAGTCCCTGCAGCTTTCCGCCTATTTCCTTGCTCTGCAGACTAAAGTTCGAACCATTAGACCATCTCAGGTCATACAAGCCCTCTGCATCTGACTGATTTACTTTCTCATCCAAGCTTCTGGCTGTTGCAATAATAGTGTTAAAGACAGTGTCATCTACCAGTGTCTGACCCCCTGCAATCTTGACAATATATCTGGTAGCACCAGTATCAAGCGTAGGATTGTTGTTGTCCACAAGCTTTTGCTCTTCACATTCAACACTTACTATTTCAGACAAATCGTCTATCAGCTTGGCTCTCTCGTCTCTCAATGAATTGGCATTACTTCCACCCATTTCAATTACATTAATCTGCTTATTTAAAGTAGCTATCTTCTGAGACAGGGAATTAATCTGATCTACCTGAACCTTAATTTCCGCATTTACATCCTTCTGAACTGCCTGAAGATTCTGATACATTGAATTGAAATATGTCGTCAGATCGCTTACAGAACCCAGATACTGAATTCTTGCAGAAGAGTCACCTGTCTGCTTAATCATCTCCTGTAGTGAGTTATACAGCTTGGAAAAAATAGTACTAAAGCCTTCCTGATTCTGTTCAGGATCATCCAGAAAGTAATTTTCAATCTGCTTCATGTAGTATTCTTTTGTCTCATAGCTTCCCAGTCTGGTCTGGTTATTCCAATAGCGATTGTCATAGAATTCGTCTCTGTATCTTTCGACGCTCAGCACCTCTACACCAGCACCTACGCAGCCAAAGGATGTGAAAAATCTCATAGCCTCACTTGCCTGCTGT
This sequence comes from Lachnospiraceae bacterium UBA1729, assembly GCA_002315945.1. Taxonomy (GTDB): domain Bacteria; phylum Bacillota; class Clostridia; order Lachnospirales; family Lachnospiraceae; genus UBA1729. The sequence continues at coordinate 11,964 of DCIJ01000015.1, forward strand.
ACGGTGTGCTGTCTGCTATAGCCTTCTGTCTCCACATTAGAGATATTGTTGGCCGTTGTATTGAGGGAAGCATTGCTTGCTGACAATCCCAAATATGCTGTATTTAATCCTAAAAATGTAGATGGCATATAATTTCCTTCCAGTTAAATCCTTAGGTCAGAGATGTAAGCAGATGCTCAAGCATCTCATTTATTACATTAATATATCTGCTGGCTGCATTGTATCCATTCTGGTATCTAATCATCTGAGTAAGCTCATCGTCACTGGATACACCTAGCAACTCCTCTCTTGAATAGCTTATGGCATCCACTGTAGCCTGCTGGGTTTCACATAATCCCTTATATACATAGCCCGAATTTGATACCTGACTAATCAGATCTGAGTAATAGCTTGTAATTCCTGAATAATTTGTGACATTTGGATTAAGCTTTATCTTATCTTCTGTAAATAACTTTAATAGCTTTTCCGGAGTTTCGCGGTCCTCTTTTCCATCCTGAGTTCTGAATGACAGGAGTGTCGGCTGTTTGATTAGCTCCTGATTTATTATCAGATTTGAACAGGTATAGAGACTATCCACGTCCTCTGCATTTTCTCTTATATAGTAATAATTCAGTCCTCTTTTGGCTGGCATCGCTCCCTCGTCATCAGGGCCTGCATAATACTCGCTGCCATCCTTTTCATATGCCGCCTTGTCCACGTAGCTGCCAAAGCCATATCCATCCTGGGCTACCTTGGAGAATACCTGAATAGGTACATAATAGGTCTTTCCATATACTTCTTTTGTCTCACACAGATATCCTGTATCTATATCAGCTGCCTCTGAAATTATGTTATTGATACTAGTCGTAACATAATGAACCAGATGATCAAATTCAGCCTGCAGATTCATTAGTATGGACTGGGAAATATTTGTATTATAGCTCTCCGCATCCTCTAAATCTGTATAATTAGCTCTGTGATCTCCTCTTGCCAAAAGCAGAGCCTTGAGTCCCCCCATATCTGTTGATAATTCCGTAGAAATTGTCTGGGTCAGGTTAAATACAGAGTTATCCGCTACAGAGTCCGCATCATATACCTTGTATCCCCTGCTGTCTAATTTGAAGGAGGTATCACTCTCCCAAAATGGAGTATAGAATCCATTTGTCGGATCTTCGTACAGAGCAATCTCTGAAACCATTCCAGTGGACACAAAATCATGTCCCTCCATCTGTATGGTTACATTGCCCCACATATCTTCCGCATAAGAAATTCGGGTAAGCTCTGACAGTTCATCAACCAGCAGGTTTCTCGTATCCTTCAGGTCGTTAGCCTTTTCAAAGCCTCCTACTTCAATATTGACTATCTGATCATTAAGTTCTTTTATCTGTCTGCCGATCTCATTGATTCTGTCAACCTTCTCCTTCACCTGAAGATTCATATTATCCTGATATTCACTCAGACCATTATATATAGACTGAGCGTTCTCTAAAAAAGAAGATGCTCTCTGCACAAATAATCCCTGTACAACAGAATCACTGGGAGTCTTAGCCAACTCACTTACAGCGGTATACAAATCGTCAATAGCTGTACTAAAGGTGGTACCATACATTTCTCCAAATAATGTCTCCACCTGAGTGATTGTGTCATAGGAAGTAGTGTAAAAAGCACTTCTTGAACTTTCTTTTCTATAATTTGTATCAAGGAATTGATCTCTGACCTGTCTGGTCTCAGAATAAGTAACACCAAGACCTGTCTGCTTTCTGGCTACTCCAGTCGCATTCTTAGTAATGGTGTTATACTCTTTATCAGCCATGGATACCTGCTGGCGTGTATAGCCTTTAGTATCCACATTAGATAGGTTATGTGCCACTGTATTCAGGGCATTTTGACTTGTCTGTAGACTTGATTGTCCAATATATAAGCTACCCATTAACGGCATAGGATTTTCCTCTTTACTGCATATCTACAGTCTATGCCAGGGTAAATCACTGCTTAGCATCAAAGCTTCCAAAGGAACCTCCAGGCAAAGGTGATCCGGTACTATAGGCTCCCTTATTATAGTTAGCCGTCTCCGGTGCTTTTCTGGCATTCTGTATTAGTTGAAGATCAAACTCCACCATCTCCATTGCAGTCCCAAGCAATGACTGATTTCTCTCATTGATCTGTCGCATCCTTGGCATTGTTTCACGGAGTTTGTCATATACCTCCTGTAATGCCTTCTGATCCTTGGGACTCCTTCCCAGGAGTTTAATCAATACATCAATTTTTAATGTTTCAACATCCTTGTTGATAACATTGGCAATATCCGCCATATGCTCTTCTCTTTTTTTCTCAAGAGCTGCTATGGCGTCCAATACCAGCTGTTCCTCTTCCGTGATTTTGTGTAAGGCTTCAATATCGCCTTTTACGATAACGGCTGTCTTCTCCTCTGAAAGGGCAATAAGGCCCATATAAGAATCGTTCTCCTTATTTAATACTGATACAAGATTCTCAATTAAACTGGCCACTTACTCTCGCCCTTTCTAGAAGATTCCGTTCATTCTTTCATACAGTTTGTTTGCAAAGCTCTCAGTATCTACCTCGTAAGTACCATCTGCAATGGCTTTCTTAATAGGCGCTACCACATCCATTCTGATGTCTGGTGCACTTGTCACTGCTGCCTTAGCTGTCTGGATATCCTTACCCATTCCGGAAATTTCAATAGTATCTGCAAAGCTCTTCTTTGCTGTCTTTTCCGTCTTAGCGGTTTTCTGAGTATTATAAAGCTGCTGTATGGTGTTATAAGCTTCTATACGCATTAATCGCTCCCCCTTCCATGGTTTATATCCTCTATATCGGATTCATTTTCCATGACTTTAGTATCTTTTGTAAAAAAGTATACCTCAATATGTAAATTCTTGCCTATATCCTGTTTTAATGGTAGTATTACCTAAGTTAATATGATTTTTTAAGGAGGTTATTATGGCACTTTCGTTAGATACATTGACTCTTTCCGTTGTTATCCCTTGCTACAACGAGAAAGATACTATTGAAGAAATCCTGTCTCAGGTTAGAAACTGTGGCGTTCCTAACATTGAAATTGTTGTAGTAGATGATGGCTCCACTGATGGCACCAGAGATATGCTCAAGGGTGAGCTTCGTTCACAGATTGACAAGCTTATCTTCCACCGTACTAATAAGGGCAAGGGCGGTGCTCTTGCAACAGGCTTCCAGGCTGCTACCGGAGATCTGGTTGTTATTCAGGATGCCGACCTTGAGTATGATCCCAAGGATTATTTAAGACTTATCGAGCCCTTTACACAGGACAGAGCTGATGCAGATGTAGTATATGGTTCACGTTATGCACGTGGTGAGAAGTATATGATTAAGCACTTCTATCACACCCTTGGTAACAAGATACTTACACTGGCATCCAACATCTTCAGCGATCTTGGTCTTACAGATATGGAGACCTGCTACAAGATGTTCAAGCGTGAAATCATTCAGAGTATTAATATCGAGGAAAAACGCTTTGGCTTTGAGCCAGAAATCACAGCCAAGCTGGCTAAGAAGCATTGCCACATATATGAGGTACCTATTTCATACTATCCCAGAAGCTACAACGAGGGTAAGAAGATTGGTATCAAGGATGGCTTCAGAGCCTTCTACTGTATCGTGAAATACAATATTATGTAAAAAAAGAGCCGCACAGAATGTGCGGCTTTTTTTATTCCCAACTCCAGTTGGGTCCCAGATTATTTTCTTTATAATGTTTTCTGCACAGAGCAATATATTTATCATTGGCTCCCAGGCATACCTGCTCGCCAGTTCTGATTATCTCACCCTTTTCATTTAACCTTGTATTACAGGTTGCGCCCTGTCCACACCAGCATACGGTCTTGATTTCTTCAATGACATCAGCCCAGGCTAAGAGCCACATAGCTCCTTCAAACAACTCCCGTCTGAAGTCTGTCCGCAGTCCATAGCAGATAACCGGAATATTATACTCATCTACCACATGGATAAAAAATTCAATGTCGCTTTTCGTACAAAACTGAGCTTCATCAACAATTACACAGTCATACTGTTTAATCTCCGCTTCGCTCATTTCAACAAACTCTTCTACAAAGCGGCACCGCTTGCTTAATCCCATGCGGCTCTTGATTATTCCCTCACCGTCTCTGTTATCCAACTGTGGTTTGAGAAGCAGAGCCTTCTTTCCCCGCTCATAATAATTGTATTCGACCATCAGAGCATTAGCCGTCTTAGAGCTGCCCATTGCTCCATGTCTAAAATATAACTTTGCCATTAGTTAAGTTCCACCTCACTCCAGGTATCTGAAGGAATGATTCCAATATATGTCTTACCTGTATTTAACTTGATGGTCTCCCCTGTCTCATCTGAAATAAACAGTGTCTTTCCCTGTTCACTGGTCTTAGCCCATTTAATCTTAATAGCCTTACCACCACTTAAGAAATAACCATCTCCATCTCCGATTACGTTGTAAACCAGGTATCCATTTTCATCCAGCTGAGCAAAGCTACAGTTCTGAAGGATTACATTAGTGAAGGTTGTAACCTTCTTGTCATCACCTTCATCCACATGAGGATTACCATATTCGTAATAATCATAGGTATTAGTATCTTCGTTAAATTTAAGTTCACTGGAATTATGGTAGAAGGGAAGCTTAACATGCTTAGCTTCTTTTGTACTGCCCTGCTCATCCAGATCCTTAAACTTATTATTAAATTCAAAATGAGGACCATCATAGTACTCATTGTACTCTTTGCTAACCTTGGAATTAGCAAAATTCTTGTCCATGTCTCCCTTGAGAATATATTCAGTAAACTCCCTGGACTTACCATTGGATACTCTGGAGAAGGTGCCACTAAAATGTGCACTATAATCCCTTGCAATATACTCATCAATATAGAAAGGACCACCATCATGGCAGATAATAGCATTATACTCGGCTGCCACCATGAAGTTGGTAGGACGTACCGAACGGATACTACCGATCTGATCTATATTGTCATAATCCTTGAACAGGCACATAAGTCTGGTAATTCTGTCATTAGCTGTACTGTTCATGATTTCATAGATAATGTCTGCCTTGTTGGTACCAAAATGATTCAGCGCAGTCTTCTCATTATCAATCATAGCCGCAATAGGACGGACATCCTTGAGCTCTTCATCTATCCACTCATTGGTAAGCTCACTTCTGTACTTACCTTCAACAGACTCCTCTTCCTCTTCTTCCTCAGGCTCTTCCACCACCTCAGGCTCTACATACTCTGATGTAAGATTAATCTTGTCCACCTGAGTGCTTCCACCTTCAGTCTTTTCATCCTTTTTTCCACAGGCCGCCAGACTGACTGTCATAAGCACCACCAAACACAAAGCAAGAATTTTTCTGTTAAATATTATCTTCATAGTCTCCTCCGAACAATCGTACCGTATTCCCCGATGGTTCGATTCTTTCATCCATTTTATCCCTTAGGATTTTTCAACCCCTGGCAAATATACTCACAGTATAATTTCATTTTTTCAATGAAAATAGTCTCCCAAGTATATTTACATAAAACCTATTATATTAGAAATATGTTATTTCTTCAAGTTGCAGTCAAATTCTGGTCACTTTTTCAGTAACATCACACGCTTTGCCACCATCCTTCTTGCAAAAGCACAAACAGCGTGCACCCATTAGTAAAAACACTTTGACGCACGCTGTTATAATTATTAATTGTTAATTGTTAAAATCTGGTTCTTATTGTTTTAATGCAACTTCACCATTTTTTATTACATATTTTAAGTTGAGATCCTTGTCCAATATTACCACATCACCAGCTTTACCTGCCTCTATGCTTCCACATACATCGTCTATTTTAAGACTTCTTGCAGGTGTCAGTGTACAGCTCATGACAGCATCCTCCAGAGGGATATTCATTTCCTTCACAGCAACTCTCAGACAATCCAACAGACTGGAAGCACTGCCCGCTATGGTTCCATCCTTAAGTGTGGCCAGCTTACCCTTTACAAAGACAGGCTGTCCACCCAGGGCATATTCGCCATCCACCAGTCCGGTTGCCTCCATGGAATCACTTATCATGCATATTCTGTCTCTTCCAAACAGCTTAAAAGTCATACGACCAGTACTTGGCACACTGTGGATTCCATCCAGTATAAGTTCTACAAAAGCATGCTCGTTATCAAATGCTGCCCCTATTACATTCGGTGCTCTATGTGAAAATCCAAGCATTCCATTGTATAGATGGGTTACATGATTTGCCCCTGCCTTAAAGGCTCCATCTGCCGTATCATAGTCAGCCACTGTATGTGCAACCGAGCATGCCACCTCTCCGTTTACAGCTTTGATAAAAGCATAGTCCGTATCCTCTTCAGGAGCCACTGCCACCTGTTTAATTAAGCCCTTGCATCTCCTTTGCATATCATGGAAAAATTCAACATCCGGCTTATGGATGAATTCAGGATTCTGGGCACCCTTCTTTGCCTCCGAAATAAATGGACCCTCCATGGTAATGCCACGGATGGTACTGCCAGTAGCATTATCATATTCCCCAGCAGCGCTGAATATCTTTTCCAGCTGTTCTCTGGATATGGTCATTGTAGCCGGTGAAATAGTTGTAACCCCCTGACTTAATTCAAAATCGCATATGGCATCAAAGGCTTCCCTGGTTCCCTCGCAGAAATCATGACCAACGCATCCATGAAAATGAATGTCCACCATTCCAGGAATTACATACAGGCCACTGGCATCAATAATATCCTTATCAGTATCATTCTCATTGATACCTTGACCGCCAACCTCTGCAACAAACCCCTTCTCCAGCTTAACCACAAGACTTTCAAACTTTCCATCAGGTGTATATACCAGACCATTCTTTATTATCATAATTATCTCCCGACAAAACTCTCTGTCATTCTTCTATATTCTCTCAGTAATTCTTGCCAAAACCTTTCCCAAAGTATTTCTTATTTGAAAGAAAAATGAAAGAAAATGGCGGCAGCCCATATACAGCTGCCGCCCACGATAGTGCTTTACTTAATTTTCAAATCAATTTACTGAGCAAGTTTTTTGAATTCGTCTGCTACGAACTGAACCTGTGTACCGATAATAATCTGTACGCTGGTCTTGCCAGGACGAACAACACCTCTTGCGCCAGCTGCTTTGATTTCAGCATCTTTTACTAACATCATATCTTTAACTTCAAGACGAAGTCTTGTTACACAGTTATCGATGCTTGTAACGTTTTCTTTGCCGCCAACACCCTTAAGGATAGCTGCAGCAACTTCTGTATAGTTATCATTTGCAAGAACAATAGCTTCTTCATCTTCATCGTCTTCTCTACCAGGAGTCTTGAGATCCCATTTAAGGATAGCAAAACGGAATACCAGATAGAATACTACGAATGCAGCAATACCCAGAGGGATAATCAGCCAAATGTTAGCTGCTGCAGGAAGCTGTGATGAGAACAGAAGGTCAACTGAACCTGCTGAGAAACAGAAACCTGCGCGGAATCCAAGAGCAACTGCCAGGAATGCGAAGATACCATAGAGTAATGAGTATACTAAGTAAAGAGCAGGAGCTAAGAACATGAAACCAAACTCGAAAGGCTCAGTTACACCGCAGATGAAAGCACAAAGGGCTGCAGAACCTACAAGACCGATTGCGATTTTCTTCTTGCTGTCTTTTGCACACTGAATCATTGCTAATGCAGCACCAGGAATACCAAACATCATGCTTGGGAAGAATCCTGCCATGTACATACCAAGTGACCATGATACATCTGCACTTGTCTCGCCTGCCCAGAAGTGTGACAGATCGCCAAGACCAATAGTGTCAAACCAGAATACATTGTTAAGTGCATGATGAAGACCTGTAGGAATGAGCAGACGGTTGAGGAATGCATAGATACCAGCACCAACTGCGTCCATACTTACAACTGCCTTACCTACTGCAACAAGTGCACCAAAGATAACGGGCCATACAAATAACAGAACAACAGAAACAATAATAGATACACAACCAGCTACGATAGCAACGCATCTCTTACCACTGAAGAATGCAAGTGCGTCTGGAAGCTTAGTTCCCTTAAATTTGTTGTAGCAGGCAGAACCGATAATACCAGCAATAATAGCGATGAATGGGTTAGCAACTTTGTTGAATGCAAGAGTTGCATTAGCATTATCTGCTACTGAAGGCATGATAGTTGTAACAAAGCCTGTTGATAACAGTGTTGTCATCATGAACCATGATGCAAGTGCTGCAAGACCACCAGTACCATCATTGTTCTCTGACATTCCAATACCAACACCGATTACAAAGAGCAGTGCCATGTTGTCAATAAGAGCTGCGCCTGCCTTAACTAAAAACAGACCAATTAACTGTACAGGTCCGGCAATATCACCGCCCTGCATTGTTGCGGGACATAACAGGTAACCAATACCCATCAAGATACCACAAATTGGAAGTACTGCTACGGGAAGCATCAACGCTTTACCCAATTTCTGTAAGAACTTCATTAGTTTCTCTCCTTTCAATTGTACCCAATGAAAATTTCCATGCAAACCAGTCATGCTGATTTGCACACCTTATTATGTACGCCTTGCCCAAATACGTACCGTTAACCACAATATATAGCTAACTCATTACTTTGTCAAATGTTACAAGGAAATATTTTTTCATGTATTGTTTTTTGTGCAATTTCGCCAATTCAAGTCCGCCTTTTTCGCTATTTTACACATTTGACAATCATCTCTATCAAAATATTAGCTCAAAAAAATAACAGTCCTTTCAGACTGTTATTCCATACTTTTTTAAATCAACCCTATTGCCGGCAACTTCTATGCCATCGGCCTCAAGTCTCTTTCTTTGTTCATCCTCGCCACCAAAGGCAAATGCTCCCGACAGCTCCCCCTTTGCATTTACAACTCTATAGCAGGGTATCCCTTCAGGATCAGGATTATTATGAAGCGCATTACCTACTGCCCGACTCATTTTCTCATTTCCCGCAAGCTTTGCCACCTGTCCATAGGTCGCCACTTTTCCCCTTGGGATTTTCCTTACAGCCTCATAAATTCTCTTTCTGGGACTGTCAGATACCAGATCGTAGCTTTCAGCTATCATCCTCTTAATGTCATTTTCCGGAATGCTTCCATCAATAATCACCGTATTCCAGTGTTCCTTGTTCTGATGATAGCCTGGTATTACAGCTTCGTAGGTACTCCTCCAGAAGTCTCTCCATTCCGGAGTAACCTTAACATTAATATTAAGTTTGCCCTCACGCTCATAGGTCCACAAAAAAGCTTTGTCACTGCCCTTAACTCTGACCAGCTGCCAGTTAGGATCATGAAAAGGAGCGCTCTGATATGTATCAGCAAAACTAAGGCCATATGCTAACAGCTCTTCTCTGGTCATACTCTATGACCTGTAATCTGCATTAATCTTGACGTAATCATAAGTAAGATCGCATCCCCATGCTGTAGCACTTGCATCCCCTGCATTCATTTCACAGCGAACGGTTACCGCCTCAGCTCCCAGCACCTGAAGTGCCAGCTCTTCATCAAAGGCAGGTGCAGCACCCTGTGCTATTACCTGAACACTTCCTGCTTCACTTTCAAAGAATAAATCTACAATATCAGGGTTAAACTCAACACCAGAATAGCCAAGTGCGCACATAAAACGTCCACAGTTAGCATCCTTTCCATATATTGCAGCCTTGCACAGAGATGATCCAACTACAGATTTGGAAAGAGTAACTGCTTCCTCTTTATTTTTAGCTCCATTTACAATAACCTCAAATAAATGAGTAGCTCCCTCACCGTCAGCTGCCATTTTTTTAGCCAGCTCGGTGTTAATATAATCTAAAGCTTCACAGAAGATGTTGTAATCTTCACACTCTGTTGTAATCTCAGTATTGCCTGCCAATCCATTAGCCATGATAAAGCAGGTATCATTAGTTGAGGTATCTCCATCCACAGAAATCATATTGTAGGAATCAACTATTGAAGCTGACAGGGCCTTCTGGAGCATTTCACAGCTGATAGCAGCATCTGTAGAAATATAGCAGAGCATAGTACACATATTGGGATGTATCATACCACTTCCCTTGGTCATGGCTCCTATGGTAACTTTTTTGCCGGAAAGTTCTATCTCCACTGCCATCATCTTATGCACAGTATCAGTGGTCATGATAGCCTTGGCCGCACGTTCGGAGGCCTCATAGCCTCTCTTTAATCCTGCTGCCAGCTTTGGAACTCCACCTACTATCCTATCCTCGGGAATCTGCATTCCAATTACACCTGTGGAGCCAATGCATACCTGTTCAGGTTTAATCTGCATTTCCTTTGCCACAGCATCAGCAGTCTTCTGGCAGATATCCATACCTTCTTTACCGGTACATGCATTTGCAATTCCTGAATTGACAACAATTGCTCGTCCGCTTCCGCCTTTTACTACCACATCTCTGTCCCAGATAACTGGTGCCGCTTTTACAACATTGGTTGTAAAGGTACCTGCCACTGTACAGTCTGCCTCACTATAAACCATAGCCATATCAGTACGACCCTGATATTTTATTCCGGCAGCTGTGTCGGATGCAAAAAAGCCAATGGGTGCTGTAATTCCTTCATTCAATACTTTCATTAGAGAGATCCTCCCAATTATTTTCCTTTTTTCCTGTCAAGAAAGCTCTTGGTCTCCTTTGCAGCAATTCCACTTAATGCAACCAGTGCAATCAGGTTAGGAAGTGCCATCAGACCATTAAATATATCTGCAATTGTCCAAACAGCTGACACAGTCATGTAAGGACCAATGAATACTGCTGCAATATAAACCCAGCGATATACGCCAACTACCTTCATATTACCACTAGTCAGATACTCAAGACATTTCTCTGAGTAGTAATCCCAACCAAGGATTGTGGTAAATGCGAAGAATACCAGTGAAATCATAAGAATGAAGCTTGCTACTGTTTCAGGGAAAGGCAGTCCTAACTGAAAAGCCTTTGTTGTAACAGCTACACCTTCAAGTCCCATGTCCCACGCACCAGTGATTACAATAGTAAGTCCTGTAAGTGTACATACAATAAGTGTATCAATTACTGTACCCATCATGGATACAAGACCCTGTTGAACAGGCTCATCTACCTGAGCTGATGCTGCTGCGATAGGTGCACTACCAAGGCCTGCCTCATTAGAGAAAATACCTCTGGCAATACCTTTTTGCATAGCAAGAATGATTGCTCCAACAGCACCACCGGCTGCTGCACGAAGACCAAATGCGCTCTCAACTATTTCAACAAAAGCACCAGGAACCTTATCAATATTACATATTACTACAATAAGTGCAGATACGATATATAAAACAGCCATAAATGGAACAATTATTTCTGCAACCTTAGAAATTCTCTTTAATCCACCGATAATAACAAGTCCAACACACAATGTGACGCAGAGACCTGCAATTACTACTGTATATGAATATGTACGTCCAAACAGAGACAGTACCCATGAATTTTCAGGGTCAAAGAAATTATTTACTGCACTGGAAATTCCGTTAATCTGAGTAAAGGTACCGATACCAAGGAGACCAACGCCAACACCAAAGAATGCAAAAATATATGAGAGCCATGACCAACCTGCGCCCATACCTCTTTCAATATAGTAGAAAGGACCACCAACAATATGTCCATCATCCTTAACCACACGATACTTCATTGCAAGCATACATTCTGCAAATTTTGTTGCAGTTCCAAGAAGTGCTGCAATCCACATCCAAAACAGCGCGCCAGGGCCACCAGCTACAATAGCGGTTGCTACACCTACGATATTACCTGTTCCGATAGTAGCTGAGAGTGCTGTACACAGAGCTGCAAAGCTACTAATTTCTCCATGCTTTCCTGAACTGTCATTCTTAAAAATAAGCTTCACTGCATGACCAAGTTCGGTAAACTGAACTCCACGGAGACGGATTGTCAAAAAGATTCCAACCACCAGAATCATCACAATAAGTGGAACACCCCAGACAAAATCATCAATTGCCCCAAGAATACTACTAATTTGTTCTAACATTTCTCTACCTCTTTCATTTTGTATTTTTTGATTTCAACAAAACCAAATATGCTATTCCTGGCTGCTTACGAAGGCCATGCCCATTGCATAAAAATAAGAGCTGATTATTATCAGCTCTCTAGAGAGGGAACATATCTACAATATGCTCTGTCCTTTTGCCTGAGAGATTGGCAGTATATGCCGTACACCTTCGGCGCTTTGCTATATTTCAGCGAAAGACTCTCCAGAGTTTATGTTGCGTAATCTGTCGGTTAGAATAGCATACCTGCGCACTCTTAGCAACATCATTTTTGTGAATTCCCATTTTAACCAGAAATATTATATATGATCCGCCTTGTCTTTTATTACTATCAGCTTTTTTGCAAACAGCACGAATAAAAGGGCCTTACACACATTATCTGCAATCATACATAACCATACCTCTGTCAGTCCCAGGTGCCATACTTTTACGCACAGAAAAGTGAACAGTATTCGTATTCCCCACATACTGGCAGTCTCAATTACAAAAGCATGCCTGGTCTCTCCCATTCCATAATAGATTCCCTCCAGAACTATCATTAGTCCAAAAAAAGGTTCGGAGAAAGCCACCAGCTTAAGCATACCAGCTCCAAGTGATGCCACTTTTTCTACCGGTGTAAACAGACTCATAAGGGGATATGCTACAAAAAAGAGTATTATTCCCGACAGAATCATCATTCCCACAGTAATGGCAACACTTATTCTGCTTACCTTCTTTAAGCGGGTCTGATTTCTCTCGCCCACAGCATACCCTATCATGGTGGAAGTCGCTGTCCGTAGTCCGTATCCAGGGATGTAAAACAGTGTTTCTGCCGTAACAGCTATTGAATGGGCAGCAAAAATTGTAGTTCCCATGGAGGATACCAGTCCTGCAAATACCACATACCCGGCACAGGATGTCACATTGGTAAGCAATACCGGGAATCCCAATCCCCATACCTTGGACATCATGGCAGTATCAATCGTAAATTCTGTTGTCTTCCAGCTAAGCATCCGATTTTTAAAGAAAATATACATCATGGCAAAGCCGGACAGTGAATAGGCAATAGCGGTAGCAATAGCTGCACCGGTGACCCCAAGTCTCAGGCCATAGATAAATACCATATTCAAAACAATATTCAGGACATTAGTGCCTACTGAAATGATCATAGGCGTCCTGGTATCTCCGCAGGCCCTGATACAATAGCCCATTATGGTTCCAATCACTCTGACAACCAGAGGAATTGAAATAATAGTAAAATACAGGGACGCAGGATGAATAATTCTTTCCTCTGCCCCCATCCATATTGGAATCATGGGACTTAAAACAATGGACAGGGTTTCGATTATTGTTGCAATAATAATCCCCAAAAAGACAGCCTGCATGCTAAGCTTTTTTACCTGCTTATCATCTCTTGCTCCAACGGCCTGAGCCACCAGTGTCAGGGCTGCTGCCGCAATTGCAAAGGGAACACTATTGACTAACCAGGTAATAGTGGTTGTTACAGATACTGCCGCCGTAGCATCTTCACCAAGTCGTCCAACCATGGCCGTATCCACATACTGAAGCAGTGTAGACAAAATCTGTTCCATTACTGTAGGCACAGCAAGGCTCACCATCATTGCAATAATGGATTTGTAGGATGTATTATTCGATTCGATGGTCTTTGAATCTTTGTTCACCATTCACGTTCATACAAAAGAAGAGCCCTCAGGCTCTTCCTCTGTGTCTTTCTTTTTTCTTTTGTTGCCTGAGTTCAAATTTTTTGGCCGCCTCCTCCAGTTTTTCTTCTTTACTTCGAAGCTTCCTCTCCGTCTTGAACTCCTCACGCTGAAGCTGCAGTGCAATCTGGGATTTGGTTCCAATCCCCTTCTGTGCCACCTGCCTTTTTGCTTCACGCTGTCTTCTCTTGGGACTGATGCTCCTTGCTTCTTCAATCACATCTACCCCTGGACTATAGCGCAGTTTGAAATAATTTTGCTTTACGAAGTCATATACTTCGTAATCCTTTGGCTCGCTTCCAAAAGTAACCTTGGCAACATACAGCTTGTCATTAATTACTCTCTCAAAAATGCCAATCCAAAATGGGTCCTCAAAACAGACCGTTAGTCTTCCATTTGCTCTGTCCATATTTTCCCTCCTAATTTGCAAAAACAAACTTACCTATGAACAAAGAATGGACAACCCAGGAGGGGCAGGTTACTTACCTGATATTTCAGCCATTTTTCTAAAATATCAGACGGCCGGGCTACCTACCGGCTCTGGCATATAAAATGCGTTGCGTTTTTATCTTTGTGTGTTGATTAATATATTACATTTTTACAGTGAATGCAACTTGACTTTTTATCTATATTTTTCTGTATTTATACTTATTTTACAACCTTTTCAAAATCAGATGCCGGATGCTTACACAACGGACAGATAAAATCTGCAGGAAGTTCTTCCCCAACATATTCATATCCGCATATTGTACAACGCCAAACATTCTTGACCTCTTCAGTCTTTCCTACCTCCTCTGGCTTTGGCTTAATGTTGTTCAGATAGTACTCATAGGTTACAGAAGGAACTTCGCTCAGAACTTCCATATCCGTCACTTCACCTACAAACATAGTGTGGGATCCTAAATCTTCAGTCTTATCCACCTTGACCGAAATAAAAGCATTTGTTCCCTTAGTAATGTAATTGATGCCATTAGCACCACGACTGCATTCATTAAAGTCAGCAAATTTGTCTACATCTCTGCCGCTTTGGAATCCAAAATGCTTAAACAAATCGAAGGATGCATCCTGAGCGATAATAGAGACAGTAAACTCTCCCGTCTTTAATATCATGTCATGTGTGAAATTTGCCTTGTTTACACAAATACTGACCTGGTTTGGTGTTGATGCCGCCTGGATAGCAGTATTGATAATACATCCATTATCCTTATCTCCATCCTTGGCTGTTAACACAAATAATCCGTAACTTAATTTGTACATAGCTTTCTTGTCCATACCCAAATCTCCTTCCCGAATACTGCTAGTTTTTTACCCAGATACCAACTTGAAACACATCCATTTTTACCACATTTCATGGGGGTTTTAGAGCATTTCTTACTAGGCAATTTATGCCATCGTATTCCTTTTGTCAAGGTCTATTTTCAGGCAGATTTTTATGCTATATTATTCATCAATTCTTTTTCTTTTGCTATAATTTGTTTCGGATTATTTTTTACCAGGATTATGTATTTTTTCATAAGAAATGATGGAGCATGTTAGATTATGATATATAACAGGACTTTAGAGGCCACATTCATAGACAGACCAAATCGTTTTATTGCCCATGTGCAAATCCCTGGTGCTTCTAATCCAGAGACTGTTCATGTTAAAAATACAGGTCGTTGTAAAGAATTACTGCTGCCCGGTTCCCGTGTAGTATTATTCGACTCGGAGAATACTTCCCGCAAGACAAGATATGATCTGATAGGTGTATACAAAGAGGGACTTGGATATATTAATATGGATTCTCAAGCTCCAAATGCTGCTGTCAAAGAGTGGCTTATGAATCCTGATAATCCACTGTTTCCAAATATTACTTATTTAAAGCCCGAATATAAATATGGTAATTCAAGGATTGATTTCTATTTTGAACAGGGTGAATCAAAGACTTTTATTGAGGTCAAGGGCGTTACACTTGAATATGATGGCATTGGATATTTCCCGGATGCCCCTTCAGAACGCGCCGTAAAGCATTTAAAAGAGCTTATGGAGATAAAAGCCGCTGGAAACAATGCCTATATTGCCTTTGTAATCCAGATGCCAGGTATCACCATGGTTCTGCCAAATGAAGCTACCGACAAGGCCTTTGCCCAGGCCTACCACGAAGCCATATCCGCTGGAGTAAAGCCTTTGTTCCTTCCCTGCCAGATGACACACTCAGAATTGATTATTCCGGTGTCAGGCGCTCTTTAGTGTTAGGCGCTCTTTAGCTCCAGCCTTCCGCCGGACTTAAATCTGCGGTACACAATTGCTGTAATTAGTGTTCCTGTAATATCTGTAGCCAGCTGTGCAAATACTATGCCAGTAATGCCAAATATTCTTTCCAGCAAAAACAGATATAGTATGTACCACAGTCCTTTTCCAAGACTTAACATACCCCCCAGTCTGGCTTCGCCTATTGCTATGAACAGATTGCCAACTATTATCTGATATCCATAAGTAATGTATGATATCCCATACACTGCAAGTGCAAAAGCACCTATATTCATTACATCCACCGATTCTTTATTAAACATTAAAATCACGGGATGTCTAAATATGACAAGTATTCCCCCTATAATAGTCATTGCAACAGTGGCCCAAACAAGACTCAGTCTTGTAGCCTCCTTCACCCTGTCCATTCGTCTGGCACCAAAGTTGTATCCAACAACAGGTGAGAATCCCTTGAAGAAACCATACAGAATATTAGTTTCCAAAAATACTATTCTATTCACAATTCCCAGTGCCGCCTGGGCACTCTCACCGTACGCACCTGCCAGATTATTGACAATGCTTGCCGAAATGCCGTTAATCAGCTGAAAAAGCGCTATTGGAAGTCCAATTTTGATTATTTCAACAATATGAACCGTGTCTATCTTTACATCCTTAATATCCAGACTAATATGACTTTTTTCTCCCAATGCATACCAGAGATAAATCGAAAATGAGATTATTCTCGAAATCAGCGTTGCTATAGCCGCTCCCTTTACACCCATATTAAAATTGAATATTAGTATAGGATCCATTACCAGATTAAATCCTCCACCAATAAACATTGCAATCATACTTAGCGATGAATTTCCCTCTGCCACAATAAGGTTATTTAGGCACATATTAAAGCTGTTAAAGAATAGTCCAATGATAAAAATGATGGCATACTCTCTGGCAAAATCCATGCAGTCAGGTGTCGTTCCCAAAAACCTAAGAATTGGATTTACAAAAATAAGCATTACAACAACCAGAGACCCAATCATAGCCATAGTCGAATAAACAGCTGTACTGCTGTATTCCCTGACCTCCTGGTATCGCTTTTGGCCTAGTAATCTGGCTACAACAGAATTAGCACCACTTCCAAATAAAAGACCAACCATAATTCCCACTGTACTGAGTGGATATACTACTGATACAGCCGCTGTAGCTATTGTCCCAAGTTTTCCTACCCAGTATGCATCCACGATACTGTATAATGCTGATACCATCAGTCCTACCATGGTAGGGACTCCCATTTTTATCAGTGCAGTGCTCATTTTCCCATTTGCCAATAAATCTAATCTTTCTTCATTTTCCATCTGTATGCCTCCAATATTGTTTGGTAACCTAACTGTTTTCCCAAAAATATACTGCCTTTTCAGGCAGTACATTTAATTTAAGTGTATTCGCTTTACTCTTCCTGAGCTAAGTATTTGTCCAGAAGACCTTCAAACTGTACCAGATAGTCTTTTGACAAATCCAGAACATCCTGTGGCATCTCTTTGACCAGTGATGTCATCTTGGCATTCTGACCTGCATGCATTTCCTTGTGACCATCATATGCCGTTCTCCCAAGCTTAGTGAGGGATATGTTGATTTCTCTATCGGAGTGAACTGAAATCTCTTTTTTTACGAGTCCTTTGTCCACCAGCTTATATACCATCTGGGAGGCAGTTCCCTTAGCAATGCCCAATTCCTGAGCCAGCTGCTTTAAGTTGAGATTTGAATTTCTTCCAATGGCATCAATAGTATGTATCTCTGCCACGGTGATATGCATGTCCGTCCCATATTTCTTCTTATGGGTTTCAAACTGACTATACTTATGCACGATTCTCTGAAACAACTGAATGAATTCTTCGGGATTACATTGTGCCATGTCTTCTCCTTTTGTTCGGTATACAAACAGTATGGTATCAAAACATTAGTCTTATGTCAATCTAAAATTGCATAACACACACTATCTCAGATCATATGTAAGTTTTACCGTTATGGTTGCAGTTTTCATCCTTGAACTGGTATCCAGACAGCCTTCATATGTGTATGCACTTGAACCTGTATTCATTGCAGTGATTTGGAATACTCCCAGGTTAGAATTTGACAGTTTGCCTATCTTGGCTCCAGCCTTTGACGCCATAATGTCAACTCTTTGTTTTGAATTCTCAGTAGCCTTTTCTATAAGCTCCAGCTTCAAATCATCTATTTTTGTGTAGTAATACTCTGGCGCACCAGAAGTAAACTGTATTCCTGACTCCAACAGACTGGAAATGTTAGTGGAGACCTTTTCCACTTCGTCAAGCTTAGATGAGCTAACTGTAACAGTCTGGCTCAAATCATATCCATCGTATTCCGAACCCCTGTAGTTTCCATTATCATCATAGATATCTCTTGTGGCATGATAAATATTTACTGAGCTGAAGGATATGTCTGACTCTGCTATTCCATTTTGACTAAGATACTGTTTTACTGCATCTGAATCCCGTTTTAATTGTCTGTAGGCTTCTTCTGATGTCTCTGCATGAGCTGAAAAATCCCCTCTCCAGACTATTAAATCCGACTCAAAGTTCATACTTGCGCTACCAGTTGCTGAGATGTTTCGCTCTACCCCAGAACGAAAATGTGCTAATCCCCAACCAATGGCAACTGATGATGTGATTATGCATACCCCCATAATCACAGAAAATAATATTGATTTACTCTTTTCCATCTTATTCTCCTAAAAAATAATACTTCAAAATGATTTTTGACAGACTCATTGTACTTCAAAAATCAAATATTGTCATACTACTTTTTAGTATCGGTATAATACCAGTTTTCACCGACATGAATTATCAGTCTGCTGTCTTCAAGAATAATGTACTCAAGCTTTCCCTCTTCAGCTCCAAAATTTGCACTATTGGGTGAATCTGGCATTATTTCCTTCTCAACAAAAGTATCAATTATTCCATCAGGAGCTTTTCTTGGTACCATCTCACATACTTCGTTAGTTTTATAATAGAGAACATCATCAATATAAGCTATCTGTGGATACTGGTTTGCTACAGTAACAAGATTATTGGTAGCATCCTCAACATAATAGTATGTAGAATCTGACAGATATACATAGTCCCTTCCAGGAGCAATTACCTCTGCATCTGCCGGAACAATTGATGACTCCAGGGGATTCTCATCCTTTTCCTGAGAAACAATGTTTGTGGAATCAATCACAACCTTGTTACCATCATATGTCTCAAATTCATATGTAACATATTCTGTAGCCTTAGCCTCTTTTTTCACCAAGCCACAGGCTGTCAGAGCCCCAGCCATCATCACCAAACCAATTGCAACAATCATTCTTGTTCTCATAATTATTCTCCAGTTCTTCTTTACTTCTTTTTGTTTACAGACACATAATAATCTAATAAGTGTTGCAAAACTGTTTTAGTTTAAACGAACAAAAATAGATGTTTCCTTTTGCAGGTCATTTGCAATCTTCTTGTTTTCGTCCATTCGGATAGTAATGTTATCCATATCAGTTACAAGAACCTGAGTGCTTTCTGCCGCACCTGTTACACCCTTTACACCATCTTCGATAGAGTTGCTGATTGAATTAATAGATCCAGCTATTTCACTAACTATTTCCTTTAATTCATCTGTCTTATCATTGAACTCGTTCATAGTACTTTCGATGTAGGTTGCGTTTTCTTTATACTTATTTCCATCTGCCACAAAGTTTTCAAACTGAGGCAAAATAACTGTCTGCATGAATTCCACAAGACCATTGGCATTATCCGCCAGATTATGCACAGCATATGTAACAACCTGGTTGATTTTCTGAATATTATTTGCAGCAGTTCGGCTGTTGTCTGCCAGATTACTGATTTCATTTGCAACAACAGCAAATCCCTTTCCTGCTTCGCCTGCACGTGCTGCCTCTATAGAAGCATTCAATGCCAGCAGATTGGTCTGTGATGAAATACTGAGAATATCATTTGTTAGTGTATTAACCTGATCTACACTCTTACTGTCTTCAATTGCCTGATTCAGTACAGCCAGTATCTCTGTAACCTTTTCATTTGTCTGCTGCATATTTGTGCGGGCTGCAGATTCCATTTCATCTGCATGAGCTTTCATGCTACGTGAGTACATATTCAGTTCATTTGACTTTTCAGCAATACTGCCCACCTCATCATTTACATGCTCAGCATTAGTATTAATTGTTGAGGCAAAGTTTGACACTTCCTGCATTGTTGCAGCCAATTCTTCTGTCAGTGCAGACAAATCTGATGCAGAATCATTTGATGTATGGACACTTCCAAGCACTTCATTTACAACCAACTCCATTTTTCCTGAATTATCAGTGATTGTATATAAGATACGCTGAAGTGTTGTCATGAAATTATTAATTCCGTTGCCCAGCGCGGCAATTTCATCATCAGAAGTGATGGTAATACGCTTGGTTAAGTCTCCCTGACCCTTTTCAATATCATCAATTATTTCTGTAATTTCCTTTTCAGCACGTTTGATTGGCCTAATAACGAACAATGTTACAATAAAGATTGTAATAGCTGCCACAACCGCTGAGCCTATAATAAATACAATACTAAAGACCTTGGAGGATACTGATACTCCTGAGAGAGTACCCTTCGCTTCATCTGCCTGAATTGAAATATTTTCATGTATTCTTGTTATTGATTCTGAAATAGCATCTGCGTAATTTGCCACTTCACCGTTTGCAATACCATAGGCTGCGCTGGAATTCGTATTTGCACTGTATCCCATCAGTGAACGAATAGCTAATTTTAGGTTTCCATAGTTTTCTACCAGTGCCTGATAATTGCTGTCCCCTTCACCCAGAATATCTGCAAATTCACTAATCTGGCTGTCCAGTTCAGCTTCCGTAGTTTCGATTCTATTGACCATCTCTACCATGGTATCAAAATCGGTAGCTACAATATGAGAAAGCGCATTGGTATGAATCGATTCCGTTTTGCTTTCTATATCACCTAATTTCTCAATAACCACCATGTAAGTGTCAGCGATTTCTGTTGCGGCCTTGTCCATTTTCCTAATATTCATTAAGGAGAATGTATTAGAAATAATGGCAAACAGAGCCAATATTCCAACAGGAATTAATATTTGTAAACGAACACTTTTCTTCCCTTTATTCCTCATCTGTTCCACCTCCTAATTGGCTTCTGTTATTTCAGCAACAATTCCATCCAGATAATCCTGCAGGCTTACACCTTCTGGACCTCCTGCCAACATAGTTGAACCAAGATCTGCGGCTGGACTCCAATATTTTCCACCAATTCTCTGGAGACTTGAATACTCAGATTGTTTAATCAATGCCTGAATTGCAGGCTCTTCTCCTACTTCACTGTAGTTAGCTGCATTTATGTTTGATGGACCCTGCGCACGAGTCTTGAAACGCAACAGCTGATTCTCCTCATTAGAAACATATTCTGCAAATGCTTCTGCCCAATATCTATGGTCTGAATATGAATTTACCCCTACTAATTTATAACCAACATACGAAGACATCTGTATCTGCTGTCCTGCTACTGTGTAAGTTGGAAGTTTTGTAGCGCAATAATTATTACCCCAGATTTCCCTGAGCTTACTTGCATTCCAAACACCGCTTACACCTGCGATAATTGTTCCATTTTTTGCTCCATCAATAAGAACGTCATCACCACCACTGACAAAACCAGCTCTTGAGCCAATATTAATGAGAGCCTCAGCTACATCTGTTCCCTTAACAGCTGTATCTGCTGCATTCCAGTTACAGTAATTTGATATTCCATCGCTATTAAGGCCAACCTCCAAACCAGTATTTCCATAAAATGAATACAAGTACCATCCAGAAGAAGCTTCCATTGATATCTGCTTTCCATTCTCTTCTGCCACGCTAAGCATTCCATCAAGGGTCGCCAAATCTGTTTCTGTAAAATATGCCTTATTGTAATACATAAAGTATCCATTATCCGCTGTTAGTGGATATGCATACAACTCGCCATTCATTGATGCGGCAGAAACAGAACCCTCAAGATTTCTTTTCTTAACATCTTCTGTATTGCATGTAACTGGTTTTAACACACCGGAAGCCGCAAGACCAGAAAGCTGGTCATCTGCAAAAGTAAATACGTCAGGTGCATTATTTACATCATCTAGAACTCCATCACGACAGTTAGATTCAGACATAGCTTCAATCTGAATTGTAATATTTGCTTCTGATTTGTTTTTTGAAATAAAATTATCTGCGATCGTTCTTAAGAGTTCCGCATCCTCCTCTGCTCCCCAGACGCGCAGGCTTACGTCTCCCGTCTCCTTTTCAAGCTCAATAGACGCCTCATTTCCATCTGATTCAGCAGTCTCAGCACTACTGTCTTTTGAACCAGCACATCCCGTCAGGAATAGACTTGTGATTAAAATTGTTACAAACAAGTGTCTAATTTTCATTTGCTTATCCCCCGATAAAATGGTAATCAGTCATACACTTACACAATACACTATTTTGACAATCGTGGCAATATTTTACCTATTTGTTATTTCTTTCAATTCAACATAATTAATGTATTCTTTTCTCACATGCAATTCTTATATCAGCCATAAATACCACAATTGTAACTATACTTGTGTATATGGTATTATTTGCAGAAGAATTTCACACTATTTACAGCAATTATAGAATTAATATAATCGCATGTTTTCTCTTTTATACCGACCTGCTCTGCAAATCTTCCGAAATTAGAAACTGACAAACCAACCTCTCCGAGGATATCCTTACATCGTCTTTCCTTTATTCCCATCTTGCTTCCAGCTTCAATCAAATCCGCCAGTCCTATTTCTAACGTCTTTCCATTCACGGTCATCTGATGTGCTCTTAGCCACTTGTTAGTCGGATTATATGAAAAGGTGATATCATAAGCCGGTGAGAGAATCCATTTGCCAGTTCTATCCATGATAAATGAAATATTTTTCACATGGTCATCCTGATTAACTGCAAGACAATTAAATACCATTCTTCGATAAAACTGTTCAATCTCCTTATACGAAATTCCAAGTTCTTTCATATACACAGCTGCAAGTTCATATCCTATAAGACCTGGCTCCTGATAACTTACATGAGCCATTGCGCCAAGCGACTGCATATGAAGCTTCTTACCGTTCTCACGATCAAAACGCTTTGTCATAAAGTGATGATCACCGTCACTTTCATATATTCTACATTCGTTCATCGTAATCCCAGCATTTATCGCCATAAGATAATAAGCATACTCAATTAAAGTATATTCAGGCTTATCCTCAAGACCATGATCACCATTTTTAGTAACATTATCAAATTTCATTAGCCAGTAATCATATCCGGGATCAAGATTCGTCTGCCCTGACCTTACTTCACCCGTTTTTTCATTCCATGCTATGATTGCTTTTGCTCTGGCACCTCCCGCAGAACTTCCAACCTGAACTAACTGTGCATAGGTTAAGTTATTATTTGCTTTTATGGATATTCCTTCCCTGTTAGCCAATACATCTGATGCAAATTTAACCATCTCGCCTACATTGATGTTTTCATCTATATCCTTAATATCGGTACTTGCAGGTACATATTCCAGAGCTCCCATTCCGCGTTTGCCAGTGTAACAAAGTCTATCAATCGCAGTGAAATCTGATAACGATTTCCCAAGGGACACAAGCCACCCCTCTATAACGGTATTGCCAAATCTATCTGGCAAAGAATCTGCCACAAGTCCCGGCATTCCAAAAAAAGGGGTTCCTGCCAAGTTAGGAAATTCATATATGTTTCTGCTAAGTGGCATACGAAGAGGAGATACTTCAATTCCACTATTTGAAAAATCCTTGTCATACTCAAAGGCTGCATAAGCCTTAGTCATATCCTGATGAATAATACCTATTCTGGTTCCCCATAAATATACTTCAGCCGTATCATTCATAATTCATCTCCCCACTTAAAATCGTTTTTCTCAGTCTTTTTACGAACACGCTTATTCTTAATATCTGTTTTATTCAAATAGTAACTTGGCTTTTTTGTCTGGTCTGGAACCAGCAAATCTATATTATCCCCAAGCTCTAATGCCAAGAGGATTTTAAGCAAGTTCTCTAGCTGCACAGATCCCCCTTGTTCCAACCTTGATATACTTCTCTTAGAAACCCCTGTTTTGTCCTCAAGGTCCTGCTGGGACATTTCCTTCATAACCCTATATATCTTTATTTTTTGTCCCAATTCTTTAATATATTCCTGATAACCTTTTAGTTTATTCATATTAACTCGCCATTTCTGTCTTATTGTTGCAAATATCATATATCAACGCGTCACTTATGTCTAGTTATTTTGCAATATTCATTTTAATTTTCTGACCACTGGAGCAATTCTCTTTAATCTGGCCTCTCTCCTTGTAATACGCTCTGGCAAATCCAGGTTATACCAAGTATCTTGGCCGTTATCCATTCGATAAAATCCTTTACAAGTTCATCAAAGACAATGGTCCTGGCTATAATACCATTTCCGTTCTTGAAGGAGCTCCCGTTTTGATTTGGCAAGTATTATCGCAATACATTTGACCTTCAAATCCACTCTCATCTAATTCATGTGCCGGACTCTCTACATCTTTCCAGATTTTACCTGAAAGCACACCTTCTTCTAACACAAGATCAAGTTCCGGGATAAAATCATCGCTCTTTCTTACCTGATGTGCAAAATAGTGTTCATTGCATCCTGGAACTGATAGATTCCAAAATGCCTGTTTAATCATTTCTAATTCTCCTAACATGTACAAATGGCCCATAGCGTGAAACAAATCACTCTACAGGCGCACACTACTATCTACTTATTTCTTTGTCTGTTCATTTCATGGCGAGTATTACCGAAAACTTATTGTATGAATAAATGCACTGAACATTTGCAAATCCACTGTCCAGTAGCATTTTTATTTCCATTTCCAGCGAACACTCTTTATCTAGTTTTCTTCTCTCTTTCCATAGTTCTATATCACGGTCGGTGAGTCCGCTATTATAAAGTTCTGATTCCCAATACGAATCCATCCAATCTGTTATTTCTGGAGAATCAGAGCAAAACTGATCATAATTTACAAAAATGCCACCTGTGGGAAGCTTCTCATATATACACCCAAACAATTCACTCTTCTGTTTATCATCAAGGTGATGAATTGAAAGAGCTGATATAATTGTATCGAATTCCTTATTTGGTAATTCCTTAGTATAATCCAAAGCCTGATGGCATATATTTGATAATCCATTAAATCTTTTCTTTGAAACATTCAGCATATCTTCTGCTATATCCACCAAAACATATTCCGCTGTCTGGCATTCTTTGTACCAGTAATAAGACAGAAGTCCTGTACCAGCACCTAGATCAAGTACTCTTTTCGGCTTCGTGATATTGGATAAAATCATCTTCGTTGATGTTATATAGTAATCCTCAAAGCAGGAAATAAATTTTCTCCTATTTGCATCATATTCATTTGCAATTAAATTGAACTGTTCTTCTATAGTCATTTTTATCTCCTTTCAACGCAAAAGTGACCCAGATAGAAGCCAAATTAGAGCCAATCACTTAAAAAGGTCATCTATTCCAAGCAATATTGCACCATCCTCTTTGGCGTGCCTTATTACCGAATCATCAAAACCTGATTTACTTATGAACATCATCCTCTTATCCTCTATGTCTCCAAATGCCTGCATTGCAGCTTTTAAATCTTCGTATTCAACATGCGGCATTTGTTTATTTGTAAATTTGCATTCTACAAAAAGTGCTTTTTTACCGGTTCTGTCTACCAGTAATATGTCAACATCATCCTGCGCTTTTATATATGGATTATTCCCCCACCACTTGCCCATTTTATATGGAACAAAGTCTAGTTTTCCAACCTTAGCTTGTCTTTTGATATACTCCATACATATTCTCTCAAATGCATCTCCCATTAAATTGGAAATATCTTCCATTATTTCTTTTGTAGCGGCTTCTACTCCTAGCATTTCATAATATGCATTATTAGTAAACTCATACCTGAACCAGAACTTATAAAAGTTGTCAGTTATTACATATATACCCTTTCTACTATCCTTGCTTTCCCCACAGGGAACTTTCTTTTCTATCAGTCTCATAGTCTGCAGAGTAATCAGGTACTTTGATACCTTGCTTCTGTCTTCGTGTATGAAATCAGCTATTTCAGTGGCCTTGTTCCTCCCATTTGATATCGCACTTAAGATACTGTTATATACATTTGTTTCTCTCAGTTCCGCTTTCAAGAGATTAATAGGCTCTTCATGTAAGTATGATCCATTTTTAATAATTTTGCTTGCAATATTATCTTCCAGCGAAAGATGTTCATCAAATGCTTCCAAGTATCTTGGAATGCCACCTAATATTCCATATGCAATAAGTTTCTGTTCATTTGTGTAGTTATCAAAAAACATGCTACTGTCCAAATAATCGAAAGGAAGAATTTCTAGACTTGAAGTCTGTCTATCATATAACGGGCTTTTATTCCCCATTACATCAGTTTCCATAAAACTAACTGAAGAACCGCACAATATTAGGAAAATGTTTTTATTCTTTTTCCAGAGATGATCAATTGTGTGTTGCAACACTGATTTTATGATAGGATTCTCATCTGCCAAAAAAGGAAATTCATCTATAATGATTGCTGTTCTTTTATCGGCTTTCTTTTCTATATATTCAAAGGCATCCTTCCAACTCATAAAGGAAGATATAAACATTCCATCAAAATGAATCTGGACCATTTTGGAAAAATCTTCCAGATTTAATGCATCATTTTTAGCCTGTGCGGGATAAAAAATTGTATTATATTTTTTTGAAAATTCTTGCAGTATTGTTGTTTTTCCGACTCTGCGTCTTCCATACATAACAAGATATTCAAACGAATTGCTTTTATATAAGGTCTCTAAGTGATTTATTTCTTCTCTTCTTCCAATCATTTTCCACCTCCATTTCGCTACTCACAAGTATACTACTCTAAAGTAGCAGAAGCAACTCTTCTTTACACTAAAAGGTCCCTGTAAACGTCACGGTATAATCTATATAAAATATTCGAAATCGCATAAATATATTCCAACAAAACAAATCATAGTATTCGCTATCCTTTTGTTTTTTCGTGAAATAGCGAACATTTTTAGAGCCAAAATAGATCCACCTCCATTCCGCTTCACTTCATCTCAGTCGCGGGCTTCGCCCAATAAATAAGCAAAAAAATCCCGGAAGAGTGCAAGCACTCTCCGGGAATATTTTTTACTTATTTGCTCGGCTCATTGCCATCACGAAGATTACTCGATGATAGTAGCAACTCTACCAGAATGTATTTCTGTTTTCATGCATT
>DCIJ01000093.1:0-929 GCA_002315945.1 Lachnospiraceae bacterium UBA1729
AGTCTCTCCCGATGCTGTTCGCTTACCACCTTCATCATGGTTTCCCACATTCTCTCCTGCATGGCCCTGTCTTCATTAGCAGTGAGTATATTGTGTATTCTGCTGTTGGCGGATAACTCGCAGGTATCATAGTTCTTTAAATTAATTACATGCATCGTATTATATATGCCTGCAATTGTATCTAAAACCCGCTGCTCAGACTCTAGTCTCTCATAGCTTTCTTCCAGCAATTTATTTTTTTCTTCTGCACTGGCCAGTGCATCCCGTACAGACTCTACTGTACTCATATTTATTTTTGATATCTGAATACATATGTAAAATACTACTCCGGCATAGGTAATTATTGGAAATACACAGTATTCGTAGCCTGTGATGCTGCATGCCGCAGCTCCCATGGTAATTAGCAGGAAAAGTATGAGTGGCAGATAATTTTTATGTTCAACACCTGACAGAATAATAACTGTTGACAGTACCTGTAGAACGGCTGCTACATTATTAACTAAAGTTATCATGCTATACCCCTGCAGATAACCTAACGTATCACCAGAACAGTCCAGTACCTGACCGCTAAGGGTCAAAGCCAGTGTCAATGCCAGAACCACCAGCAAATTAATCTGCAATATGCGTATAGTCAGATTTACCAGCCTGGTCTGCTTTACTGCCAGACACTCAAAGTAGCGTACAACAATATAGCTTCCAATAGTCACCGGAAACATGGACATATTCAAAATAATGGTACTTATCCACCTGGTAGAATCCGAAAAACCAAAGCATTCAATATACATCCAGTGAATATCCAACAGACATGCCACTATACACAAAAGCATTAGAACCCCAAAGTATTTATCCTGTCTGCTCTTATTGTTTGTCACCAGATGAGATAAAAAAATGGTGATACCAACCACTACACTGGCAATATTTAATAACAA
>DCIJ01000093.1:1018-12169 GCA_002315945.1 Lachnospiraceae bacterium UBA1729
TCCTCGCCAGTTCCTTGTATCTGTTCTCATACATGATACATTCTATCTCAATGTTATCACCTGAAACTGCCTTCAGATGATACATGACCCTGTCCAATATTACTTCACAGACAGGCTTCACAAAATCTATTTCATTCAATATATCAAGGGCCGCCGATGTACTGACACATTCCAGTATCTTACCCGATATTTCTTCCCTAAGCTCAGGTGTATGCACACTGTCACTGGCTGTAATATAGGCCTCGTTCATAAGCTTCATTCTGTCGTCAGCATACTTTGAATGGGTATTCATTATTCCACCAGACACCTTAATAAGCTTGCCTATATGGCTGCACAAAAGGATTCTCTCAAACCCCTGCTTTACACACATCCTGATGGCATCCCCTACAAAATTGCTTATTATGACAATATTTTTTTCAGGGACATTATAATTATTGGTCAAAAAGGTTACCCCATAATTACCTGGGGCCATGATGCACACCTCATTTCCTTCAGCATACTGCATAGAGATGTCCGTTTTTATGGTCTCCAGTAAAGCTTCTGTACTCATGGGCTCCACAATTCCAGTAGTACCTATTATGGAGATGCCTCCTTCAATTCCCATATGTGGATTAAAGGTTTTGCCGGCAAGCAAAACTCCTTCAGGTGCCCATACTGTCACCCTGACTGCTCCTTGAAATCCATGAGCCCTCAGCACATCCTTTACTTCTCTTTCTATAGTACTTCTTGGCCCTGAATTAATTGCATAATTGCCTACTGGCTGGTCCAGACCAGGCCTTGTGACTATGCCTATACCCTCTCCTCCAGTTATGTAAACCAGTATGTTTTCATCCGCTTCTGACACACTGTTTTCACAGGTTCTGTCAGTCTCTGTCCCACCGGAGATTTGTTTTGAAGACAGACATTCCACCACTTCCACTTTTGCATATATATGAATACCTGCTGTAATATCCGGATCATCACAACTTTCCTTAATAATCATGCAGCTGGCTTCATTATTACAAATACTGGCCTCATGAATCTGAGCATGATAGGTAATCCCAGCAGGTGTGATAATTTTTATTGATTCTATTTCAGATTGGGTCATAAGCATACAAGCTGCTGCCTTGGCTGCTGCAGTCGCACAGCTGCCTGAAGTAAACCCTTTTTTTAATTTGTCCATCTGTTTAAAAGTATCCCTTTAGATAGATTCCATCCTCTTCATATCTCTCTTCAAGTATTTCGCCTCTGGACTTAAGTTCATACAGCTTACCTGCTTCACTAAAGGGCAGCACCAGGGTTTTTAAGGTCTTACCCTGTCTGATATGCTTCAAAACCGTTTCTTTAAATGTGTCCATTCCCATTCCGGTTCGGGCTGATACTCTGATTACATATTTTGCAAAGGGATCTGTCAGCGTAATATCCTCTGTTAATACATCACATTTATTAAACAGTGTAATGACTGGCTTGTTCTCAACTCCCAGGGAATGCAGTGTCTCATACACCACCTTCATCTTGTTCATGTATTCACTGTCACTGGCATCTACCACATGGATAATAAAATCAGCATACACCGCTTCCTCCAGGGTACTTTTGAAAGCATCAATCAGATTATGGGGAAGCTTGCTGATAAATCCAACTGTATCGGTAAGGAGAATCTCCTGACCGTTTCCCAGATCCAACACTCTGGTTGTAGGATCAAGAGTGGCAAAAAGCTTATCCTCAGACAGTATTCCTGCCCCTGTCAGTGTATTGAGAAGGGTTGATTTTCCTGCATTTGTATATCCCACTATGGCAGCAACTGTTTTGTTATTCTTCTGTCTCTGTTTTCTGGAGGTCTCCCTGTGCTTTACAACTTCAGCAACTTCTTTTTTCAGAATGCTGATTCTGTCATGGATACGTCTCCTGTCAATCTCCAGCTTCTTTTCACCAGGGCCTCTGGTTCCGATACCACCACCCGTTCTGGACAGCTGCTTTCCAAGTCCTATGAGCTTGGTGGCTCTGTACTGCATCTGGGCCAACTCCACCTGAATCTTCCCTTCATGGGATGTGGCTCTGCCTGCAAATATGTCCAGAATAACCATGGTCCTGTCCATAACCTTCATATTGAGAGCATCACTTAGGTTTCGCATCTGCACAGGCGTCAGCTCATCATCACAGCAGATGGCATTGGCTCCCATCAGCTGAGCATAGGCCTTAATCTCATCTATCTTTCCACTACCCACATAGGTCTTGTTATTCACTCTCTCCAGATTCTGGGTCACTCTGCCCACAGCAATAGCTCCAGCCGAGGCAATCAGTTCTGCCAGTTCGTTAAGACTGACCTCCAGATCCTCTCCATCAGTGGCCACTCCTACCATTATTATCTGCTCTGTAACTTCGGTATTTTCTATCATTTATGCACAGTACCCCTATGTTAATTTCTATATATAAAAAATATAATAACACAATATATTAAGCTGTGCTAAAATATCTGTATGAGAATAATATTTCATATTGATGTGAACAGTGCGTTTTTATCCTGGTCAGCAATAAAAATAATGGAAGAAGGTGGCGAAGATATCCGTCTGGTGCCTTCTGCAGTTGGGGGCGACAGGGACAAACGAACTGGCATAATAACAGCAAAATCAATACCGGCAAAAAAGTACGGCATAACCACCGGGGAGCCTGTATCCATGGCCTTAAGAAAGTGCCCTAATCTGATTTTGGTTAAGGGGGACTTCGCCCAATACAAAAAGTGTTCCAAGGCCTTCATGGATATCTGCCGCAAATATACCCCCACACTACAGGTTTTTTCAATCGATGAATGTTTTCTGGACATGAGTGGCACTGATGATATCTATTCAGATTATATGGCCCTTGCCCATAAAATTAAGGATGAAATCAAAAACACTCTTGGTTTTACAGTGAATGTAGGTATAGGAAGTAACAAGCTTTTAGCCAAGATGGCCAGCGATTTCGAAAAGCCTGACCGGGTTCATACTTTATTTGACAATGAGGTAAAACAAAAGCTATGGCCGCTGCCTGTAGGCGACCTTATTTTTGTTGGAAAAAAATCCGCCCAGATACTAACCAGAGCCGGAATCATGACAATTGGAGATCTTGCCCAGTGTGATCTAAAGGTGGTCCAGATGCTCCTGGGTGAAAAAAGTGGCCAGCAGGCCTGGGAATATGCCAGGGGCATTGATGACAGCCCTGTCACAGCAATCCATGAAGATCCAAAGGGCTACAGTGTATCAACCACCCTGGAAGAGGATGTTACAACCATGGAACAGGCTAAGGGTATTCTGTTGGCACTGTGCGACAGTGTTGCCACCAGAATGAGAGCGGATAATGCCAAAGCCTTCTGTGTACATGTGGACATTCGCTACAGTAAAATTGCTGACATCAACGGGCTGACTGCCTCCTCCCGCTTTACCAACAAATCCCACCAGAGAAGTCTGGAAAATGCCACAGACGTAACAGATGAAATCTATAAAACCTGTGTGGAACTGCTGTCTGAGTTCTGGCATCAGGAGCCCCTGAGGCTAATGGGGGTAGCCCTTTCTAATCTGACCAAGGATGATTATGAACAGTTTTCACTCTTTCAGGACGAATCAAGAGAAAAGTCAAAAAAAATGGATGCCCTTACGGACACCCTTAGAAATAAGTTTGGTACAGATGTAATTTTCCGTGGAGGTGCTGCCAACACCCACCACGTAGGAATGAAGTTTAAGAAGTAATGCTTCGCATTACTTCTTATTACTACTATTTTCATATCTTTTGTCTCTTTTTTACTTTTTTCTTAATATTGGTATCATCTGCTTCACAATCTCAGCGCATCCATCAATTCCATATTTTGATGTATCCAGACATAAATCATAGCCTGTCACATCACGCCACTCTTCTCCTGTATAGTAATGATAGTAAGCAGAACGTCTCTTATCTTCCTTCTGCATATATTTTGCGATTCCTGCAGCCGTGTCTGCCACATGCATTTCCTTGAGATGATTGAACTTGTATTCTTCCTCTGCGCAGACAAACAATCTGATTACATTTGGATTGTCCTGTAACAGATAGTTGGCACAGCGTCCAATTATTATGCAGCTTTCGGTCTGCACCAGGTCTTTTATTACCTTGGCCTGAAAGCTGAACAGATTCCTGGTTGAAATATAATCATCGCTGTCTGGCGGAAGAATCTCTCCTGTATATACCTTTTTTGCAGAAGAAAAAATCTCCTTCCAGCCTATCCTCTCGTCATTAATTCCAAACAGATTCTCACTAATTCCTGAAATATCAGATGCCATGGTAATCAGTTCTCTATCATAGTAGGGAATATTAAAGGCCTCTGAAAGCTTCTTTGCAATGGAAGTTCCACCGCTTCCTGTCTCACGGGCAATTGTAATAATTAATGGTTCCATAACCTAAGTCCTCCTCAGTTTGACAGAGTGTTAACTACGCACCAAGATATGCTTTCTTTACTCGTTCATCATTTAACAGTTCAGATGCATTACCACTCATTGAGATTTTACCATTTTCCAACACATAAGCTCTGTCAGCAATTGATAATGCCATCTTAGCATTCTGCTCTACTAACAGAATAGTAATTCCTGATTTCTGAAGCTCTTTTATTATAGAGAAGATTTCTGAAACCAGCAGAGGTGAAAGTCCCATGGAAGGCTCGTCCATAAGTACAATCTTAGGGTTAGTCATAATGGCTCTTCCTGTTGCTAACATCTGCTGTTCACCACCTGACAGGGTTCCAGCCAGCTGTTTTGACCTTTCCTTCAGTCTTGGGAAATGATGAAATACCCATTCAATATTGTCTTCTATTTTTTTCTTATCAGATATTGAATATGCTCCCATGTACAGATTTTCCAAAACAGTCATCTGTGCAAACACATGTCTTCCTTCTGGAACCTGCGCCATCCCATATTCAATAATTTTGTGGGCAGGAGTCTTCTGTAAATCAATATCATCTAACATGATGGTTCCTGATGAAGCCTTTAATAATCCTGAGATAGTATGAAGGGTTGTAGTTTTTCCGGCACCGTTTGCACCAATCAGAGTAACCAGCTCACCATCATTAACAGTAAGTGATATCCCCTTCAGGGCGCTGATTGCACCATAGGATACACATAAATCCTTAATATTAAGCATAACTCTCACTCTCCTTCCTACTTGCCCAGATAAGCTTCAATAACCTGTTGATTATTGGCAATTTCTTCTGGCAAGCCTGCAGCTATTGTCTGTCCAAAGCTGATTACCTGAATTCGTTCACAGACATTCATAACAAGACTCATGTCATGTTCAATAAGTAATATAGCTACTTTGAACTTTTCTCTAATAACTTTTATACATTTTAAGAGATCCGCTGTTTCGGTTGGATTCATACCAGCTGCAGGTTCGTCAAGCAACAGTACCTTCATGTTGGTTGCCAGAGCTCTTGCTATTTCAAGCTTTCTCTGTTCTCCGTAGGGCAGATTTGACGCCACCACATCCGCTTTGTCATCCAGGCTGAATATTTTCAACAGTTCCATTGCCTTTTCATGCAGTTCTTTTTCAGTTTTCCAAAAGGCGGGAGTCCTGAAAATTGCAGAAAAGAGGCCATACTTTACATCCTTGGTAAATGCTACCAGAACGTTTTCAATTACTGTCATCTGATGGAACAGTCGGATATTCTGAAATGTTCTTGCGATACCTGCCTGAACTACCTGATGGGATTTCTTTCCACTAATTTTTTCATCATATAAGAAAATCGCACCTTCAGTAGGTTTGTATACACCAGTTAACAGGTTAAATACTGTGGTCTTACCTGCACCATTAGGTCCAATAAGTCCAACCAGCTCACCCTCTTTAATCTCAATATTAAAATCTGATACAGCCTTTAATCCACCAAAGGTAATTCCCAAATGCTGTGTACGAAGTACTGTTTTTCTTGTATCTTCCATTGCTAAACCTCCTTCGCTGCCTTTTTATTTTTAAAATATGAGGCAATTCTTTTTGGATACCCAGGAATATCAAATAATGATAATTCCTTATCACCCATAATTCCCTTTGGTCTGAATAAAATAACAATGACCAGTGCAATAGAATATACAAGCATAGGATATGTGAATACATTCTTTAAAAACTCTGGAAGTGCATTCACCCAGCTGCCATTCTTGATGGTGTAGTTCAAAAGAAACATTCCTATTGCAGCAATTACAGATCCTGTCATGGAACCCATACCACCTACAACTACTGTAACTACAATAAATACTGAGTTCAGAATTGATCCATTAGTAAATGCAAAGCTTGTGGTTGCCAGAGATACATTAGCACATGAGTAAAGTGCACCTGCAATGCCAGCAAAAAATGCTGAGAAAACAAAGGTCAGTATTTTGTAGTAGCTGATATCATTGCCTGTAGCAGATGTAGCAATCTCATTGTCTCTGATGGCACGAATTACACGGCCAAATTTAGATCTGACAAACATAACCATGGTAGTCATGCACAGCACAACAATTAACACACCTACCCACATAAAGCTCTGCTTTTCATCATTGGTAAATCCTAATCCATTAGCATAGAGTGCTGATGATGCAGCGCCTTCAGCCAGTCCCTGCTGACCGCAAAAGGGAATATTATTAATCAGGTTAACAATTATCATTCCAAATCCAAGAGTGATAATAGCAAGATAATCACCTTTTAGCCTAAGAGCTGGAATACCAACTATTACGCCAATCAGAGCAGCAACAACTGCAGCTGCTACAATGCTGATTATTAGCGTAATTGCAAACTGAATACTGTTTTTTTCTGTATAGAAGCCGGCTCTCTGAAGGGCCAGTGAAATCAGTGCTGAGGTATATGCTCCCACAGCCATAAATCCACAATGTCCAAGGGACAGCTGACCAAGATATCCTAACACCAAATTTAATGAAGCAGCCATAATTATCAGATAGCAGCACTGCCAAACTGCCGGTGCAACCTTCAATTTGAGAGTATTATTACTATGAAAGCTTAATACTACAAAAACTACCATAAGAATGATAATGGCGACTAAGTTTATTAAATAGCGAAACGCTGTATTTTCCTTTTTCATACCTTCTCACCTATGTTCTTTCCTAAGATTCCAGCCGGTTTTACCATTAAAACAACAATAAGAATCAGATAAACAAATGTGTCTGCCATAGATGAACTGATATATGTACTTGTTCCTGACTGTACAATTCCAATTATTATTCCGCCAAGCATTGCTCCTGGAAGAGAACCAATACCTCCAAGTACTGCTGAAACAAATGCATATATTCCCAATGTAGCGCCCATGGTTGTAGTAACCTTAGGGTACTGAGCGATATACATCAGTGCTGCAACGGCTGCCAGTCCGGCACCTATTGCAAAGGTGATTATTATTACTTTATTTACATTAATGCCCATAAGCACTGCGGCCTGCTTATCTTCAGATACACATCTCATGGCACGTCCAATTTTGGTTTTCTGTGTGAACTGATACAGTCCAATCATTATGATTGCCGAAACTACAATTGTAATTAATGTTGCTACACTAATTGAAAAACTACCTATCTTGATATCGTTGTTAAATAACATATAAGGAACCCTGGGATCCGGACCAATTGCAGGAATAGCCTGTGCCAGATTTTCCAGGATAAAACTCATTGCAATAGCAGTGATAAGTGACGTTAAATTATTACCACGCTTTCTGACAGGTCTATATGCCAGAAGTTCTACTAACATACCCACTACAGCACATACTATTATTGCAATAAATACTGCAGCCCATCCTGGTAATCCTAATTTCATAAACGCAGGAATAGTAAAAAACAGAGTATAGCCTCCGACCATTATGAAATCGCCATGGGCGAAATTGATTAGCTTGATAATTCCATAAACCATTGTGTAACCAAGAGCTATCAGGGCATACACACTACCAAGCCTTAATCCTGTTGTAATAAATTGCATAAATGTACTCATAGGATGCCTCCAAAAAATTCTATTTTTAAAGGAGGAGGATAACTCCTCCCCCTTTAAATTTCATAAAAAATACTGTACTAAAAACTACTTGTACTAATACTACTGTACTAATACTACTCTACTGATAATACCTTGATTGCTGTCTTAGTAACTTCGCTTGCGCCTGCTTCGTAGCTGTATCCAACCAGAACACCTGTCTTGATAGGAGTACCTGTCTCATCAAATGAGAATGTACCGCTGGCACAATCATAAACAACACTTGTATCTGCTAAAGCAGCCTGTACTGCTGCACCATCTGCAGAACCAGCTTTTTCCATAGCTGCTTTGTAAACTAATACTGCATCGTATCCTAAAGCATCAAAGTTGTTAGGTGTTTCACCATATTTATCTGTATATGTAGTTACAAACTTGGATGAAACATCACTTGTTGCTAATTCAGTTGCATAATGATTTACAAATAAAACGTCGTTGTATACTGAAAGATCCATTCCATCAGGAATTGTTGTCTCTGTGTTATCTACACCATCAGCTCCAAGAAGTACTCCGGAGAATCCAGCCTGACGAGCCTGAGGAACCAGGTAAGGACCCATTACATCATAGTAGAATGGAGTGAATACCAGCTCTGCTCCTGCAGAAACCATCTTGTTGAACTGGTTAGAGTAATCAACCTCAGCCATTGATGCAACTGACTCTTCTGCTACGATCTCAAGACCAAGCTTACCAGCTGCTGCTGTAAATGCATCTCTTAAACCAGCTGAATATGTATCTGCTGAACAGTATACGATACCAATTTTTGAGAAGCCTTCATCTTTTGCGTATTTAGCAGCCAGCTCACCCTGGAATGAATCCTTGAAGCATGTTCTAAATACATAATCCATTGTTGTTGTGAGTGAATCAGAAGTTCCAGATGGTGTAATGAGGCAGACACCTTCTGAATTTGCTACGGATGTGATTGCTGAAGTACAACCAGATGTGGCAGAACCGATTACTAAGCTGATACCATCAGAAACCAGTGCGTTAATTGAGTTAAGACACTCTGTTGAATCACCCTGATCATCCTTTACTTCTGTTGTAAGCATGTATGCTTTATCACCAATCTTTACACCACCATCTGCATTAATCTGTTCTATTGCAAGTTCGGCACCTGACTGGATGTGTGTTCCGTATACTGCAAGTGAACCTGTCATGGGACCAATAAGTCCAAGTGTAATTGTATCGCCTTCTGGAGCTGCTGCTTCTGTTGCTTCTGCTGTTTCAGCCGCAGGTTCTGCTGCAGGTGCTGCTTCTTTTGCTGCTCCACAGGCTGTTAATGAAAGTGCTAATGTTCCAGTTAAAAGTACTGATAAAAATCTTTTCTTCATATTTTTTCCTCCTTTTTGCTCTCAAAACAAAAATCAGCTTCAAATATTCATGACTACTTTTAGCTATTTTATTTTTGAACGACAAAAAGAGGACCGAGTGGAATAGACCTCTCTGTCCTCTTTATGATGGCGCAACCTTAACACATAAAATTGCAGGCTGTCAACACATTTTTTTTGTAAATTTTTTTTCAGTTGCAATTTTTTTGGTGATTGTATACAATTATACATCATAAAAATATAAAGAACCGACAAAGAAGTCTGCTGATTTTTTTGTCGGTTTTTTTTGTATACATGAGAGGAGTTCATTATGAAATATTCAAAAATTGCAGAGAGCATGCCCGCTTCTCCTATTAGAAAAATGATGGTAAAGGCTGCACAATATAATGATAGTATTTCCTTCGCTGTAGGAGAACCTGATTTCAAGCCCTGTGAAGAAGTCTTTGAAGCCGCCAGATTATCCCTTGACGCCCATGAGTCGGAATATTCTCCCGGAGCCGGGTATGATGAATTAAGAATTAGCTATGCCAACTATCTGTCAGAAACAATTCATACCCCCTATGATATGGAGAATGTAATTGTTACCGTGGGGGGAATGTCCGCTCTGTTTGTTGGAATGATGGCATTATTAAATGATGGAGACGAGGTACTCATCAGTGCCCCTTATTTTTCAAATTATAATCAGATGATAGCCATGTGCCATGCCAAAGCGGTACCAGTAGATGTATATGAAGAAAATAATTTTGTACTCACTCCTGAAGCAATCAGGGAAAAAATAACTGACAGGACAAAGCTTATAGTACTTAATTCCCCCTGCAATCCTACCGGCGGAATAATCACTAAGGAAGCTTTGGCCGAAATAGCACAGATTGCTATTGAAAATGATCTCTTTGTAATGAGTGATGAGGTATACAGACATATCCTATTTGATGGTCTTGAATATACCAGTATTGCATCTCTGCCTGGAATGAAGGAACGAACCCTGATAATAGACAGCTGCTCCAAAACCTTTGCCATGCCAGGCTTTCGTGTTGGTTTCGCTTGCGGCCCCACTGAATGGGTAACCCTGATGATCAAGCTGGTGGAGGGAATTTATTCAGCAGTTCCTGACGCTACTCAGCGAGCAGCCATATCTGCATTTAAGTATAGTATGAATTACTGCAAAGAGATGCGGGATGAATATGAGCGCAGACGTGATTATATATATGAACAGATCAAGGGTATTAAGGGACTTAGCTGTATAAAGCCCTCGGGAGCCTTCTATTTCTATATCAATATTAAAGGTACCGGATTAACTGCTGAAGAATTTTCCACAAGACTTTTTGATGAAAAGCATGTTGCAGTTGTGCCTGGCACTAACTTTGGTGCTTCCCTTGGAAGGAGCTACATAAGAATCTCCTATGCCACCAGCATGGAAAATATTAAAGCTGGAATTTCAAGAATAATTGAATTTTGTAACAGTCTATAATTGGAGTATTTATTATGAACAAGACAGATCAGGCCTATATTACTTATATAAATATATTAAAAAAGGAACTTATCCCAGCCATGGGATGTACTGAACCCATCGCACTGGCATACTGTGCGGCTCTGGCAAAAAAGCAGCTTGGCTGCCTGCCTGAAAGGATTGTAATAGAAGTCAGCGGTAATATAATAAAAAATGTAAAAAGTGTTGTAGTACCCAATACAAATGGTATGAAGGGAATTGAAGCTGCTGCCTCAATCGGAATAATAGCCGGGGATTCCTCAAAAACCCTTGAGGTTATTTCCACCGTTTCTGAAGAGGACAAGGCAAAGCTTCCTGCTTTTTTGGAAAACACAGATATATGCGTAAAGCCCATTGATTCAGATGACCTGCTGG
>DCIJ01000079.1 GCA_002315945.1 Lachnospiraceae bacterium UBA1729
TCACTTTACATCCCCTTGATAAAACTCCTTCGTGAACCTTCAGGCCATAATAACCCTTTCCACAAAATGAAGGAATTAAAGATGGATGAATATTAATAATTTTATTGCGATAGCACTCTACAACAGCTGGTGGAATAGCTACAAGGTATCCTGCCAACACAATCAGATCAGGATTGATTCTGTTAAATTCATCCAACAGTGCCTTGTGAAAGTCTTCTCTGTCCTCAAAGGTCTTTGGAGATATACATACACCCTTAATTCCAGCCTGCTTTGCTCTTTCTAACGCAAATGCATCCTGATTATTGCTGATAACTTCAACAATTTCTGCATTTCTTACAGTGCCATCATTTATTTTATCAATTAGTGCCTGAAGATTTGTTCCACCTCCAGATACACATACAACAACTCTCAGCATAATTTATACCAGTGTTACTCCCTTTTCTCCAGCCTCAATGTGGCCAATTACATAGGGCTTATCACCAGCTTCATTGATAGCCTGAATAGCAGCCTCAACATCCTCAGGATTAACCGCCACAACCATTCCAAGCCCCATATTAAATGTATTGTACATCATATGCTCTTCAATATTTCCAACTCTCTGAAGTAATGTGAAAATTGGAAGAACTGGATAGCTTGTCTTTTCAATAACAGCATGAGTACCATCCTTAAGCATTCTGGGAATATTCTCATAAAAACCACCGCCAGTAATATGGCTGCAGGCTTTTACCTTTACTCCTGCCTTTTTAAGGCTGCTCATTGCCTTAACATATATTCTGGTAGGCTCAATAAGAGCTTCACCCAGGGTACGACCTAATTCATCATAATATGTATTCAATGACTCAGGAGTCATATCAAACACCTTACGTACAAGTGAAAATCCATTTGAGTGAACACCTGTAGAAGCCATTCCAATGAGGATATCACCAGCCATAAGATTCTGTCCGGTAATCATATCCTTTTCGTCAACAACACCAACTGTAAATCCGGCAAGATCATAATCATCCTCCGGCATAAGTCCAGGGTGCTCTGCTGTCTCACCACCAATAAGTGCACATTCAGACTGCTTGCAGCCCTCAGCTACACCCTTTACGATAGTTGCTATCTTTTCAGGATAGTTCTTGCCGCATGCAATATAATCCAGGAAGAACAGTGGCTCACCGCCTGCGCATGCCACATCATTTACACACATGGCAACTGCATCAATACCAATTGTGTCATGCTTATCCATGACAAAAGCCAGCTTAACCTTGGTACCGCATCCATCAGTACCAGAAAGAAGAACCGGCTTCTCCATATCCTTAATCTTGCTAAGATCAAAAGCGCCTGAGAATCCACCAAGACCACCTAATACTTCAGGTCTCATGGTCTCCTGCACATACTTTTTCATAAGTTTAACAGATTCATATCCCGCTTCAATATCTACGCCTGCACTCTTGTAATCCATTTCGTCTCCTCATTATTAAGCTATTATACACTTATTTTGTGTAATTTTTATGACCTGTTTCCTGAAGTTTGGCATCCTTTGCCTCAACCTGCTCCTTAAGCTCCTTAGAATATTCCTTAAGCTTATTAAGCAGCTTATCATCAGAGGTTGCCAATATTTTGCAGGCCAGAATTCCTGCATTGGCTCCACCATTGATTGCTACAGTTGCCACTGGAATACCACTGGGCATCTGAACAATTGAATACAGTGAATCCTTACCACCTAACGAAGTAGTATGCATTGGAATCCCAATAACCGGCATGGGGAAAATAGCTGCACACATACCTGGAAGATGAGCTGCCATTCCAGCTCCGGCAATAATAACCTTAAAACCCTTTTCTTCTGCACTCTTAGCATACTCAAAAAACAAATCCGGCTCTCTGTGTGCCGAAATGATTTTCATTTCATAGCTGATTCCAAAGCGTTCGAGCATCTCTGCTGCTTTAGACATAACAGGCATATCTGAATCAGAGCCCATTACTATTCCTACCTGTGGCATACACACCTCCATCATGTAAAATTCATCTAATCTTATCCCAAAGATTTTAACAGTATAGCATAAATGTTACATATAATACAATCCTTTGTAACAAATTTACGTAAACTAAATCATCTCAAAAGGAACTCCTTAACTATATCTTCAATAGCCTGTCTTGAGTCAGCATAATTAATCTCACCCCTTATAGCTGCCGAATGTGGAAATCCAGCCGTATACCAGGCTATATGCTTTCTCATTTCACGAACTGCTGTATATTCCCCCTTATACTTCTCCAGCAAATTCAGATGTTCGATAATCATATCTACAACTTCAGTCTTTTCAGGCTTAGCTGCTTCATTAACAATCTGATCAAATATCCATGGATTACCTCTGGCAGCTCTGCCAATAAGGATCCCATCGCAACCGGTCTCATCAAACATTCTGACTGCACTGCTTCTGTCAATAACATCTCCATTACCAAGTACTGGAATAGTAAGCCTGTCCTTGACTTTTTTTATTATACCCAGATCAGCTTCTCCAGAATAATACTGTGCTCTGTATCTTCCATGCACCATTACAGCAGCTGCTCCTGATTCCTGGGCAATATGGGCTATTTCCACTGCATTTTCACTATTTTCATCAAAGCCTCTTCTGATTTTCACAGTAACAGGTTTTTTTATAGCCTGGGCACATGCTTCTACAATTTCTCCCACAAGCTTTGGGTTTTTCATGAGTGCACTACCCTCATGATTATTCACAACCTTTGGAACGGGACACCCCATATTTATATCCAGGATGTCAAAGGGTCTGTCTTCTATTCTTTTTGCCATTTCTGACATAATTTTAGGATCCGATCCAAACAGCTGAAGGGAAACAGGTCCCTCTTCAGGAGATATCTCCAATAGCTCCTTAGTATTCTTGTTATTGTAAAATATTGCTTTTGCGGATACCATTTCCATGCAGCACATGGACGCCCCAAGTCTATGGCATAACAAACGAAAAGGCAGGTCACTTACGCCTGCCATTGGTGCCAGTATTACATTATGCGGGAGACATACGTTCCCAATTGTTAACTCTCTAAAATAATTCATTCACTTTCCATCTGTTCAATATAACCTCTGTCCCACAGAAGTATCTTAAGTTTCTTAGCCAGTTCCGTGGCAGGAGCCGTAAAATACTGACTGGTCATAACCACTCCAACCATGCAATCATAGTAATCCCTGCCGGCATAAGCTTCCTGTATTGCCTTGATTCCTACTGGTTCCGTGTGGCGCTTACACTGGATTGCATATGAAATACCATCCTTCTCCGTTATTATATCCACACCATAATCATGACTTGCCCTGGTAATTTCAGGTTCTAAAAATCCACATTTTTCAAGTAGCGACGCACAGTATTCCTCAAACTCCCTGCCATCCATATCATCCATTGGAAGATGACTAATCCTACGTCTTCTAATCAGATATAATATTAAGGCTATCAAAAATACTGCCGCTATTAACCCTATTCCAAGTGGCGTCATGACTTATGCCTCATAAAGAAATCATCTACCTCATGGATAATCTGTTCAGGTGACATAGTCTTTAACAGGTATCCGGCCGGCTTCAGATTCATAACCTTCATTACGCTTTCTTTATCACCCTTACTTGTCAGGAAAATGACCGGAATATCAGAATTATCCATATCTTCCCTTATCATTCCTAACACCTGGCTGCCGTCAACCACTGGCATTTCGTAATCTAAAAGAATCAGGTCCGGTCTGTTGTTTGCCAGATATTTCATTGCTCTGGACCCGGAATTTGCCGGAATAACATTGTACTTATCCCCCAGCCAGCCCTTAACATTTCTAAGCATAGCCCCATTATCATCAACCACCAGAATATTTTTTCTATTCTGTCTGTTATGACTTTTGAGATAATCCTTCAAATACTCTGATACTTCAACAATATTGAAGGGTCTGGTAAATATGGCAACACATGGGCTGTCTGAAAAATTACGTTCCATATCCCTGATAATATTGTCCTCACCCAGAACAAACACAGGAATATCATCTTCAACAGCTCTGTCCTTAACAAACACCATAGCTGCCAGGTTTTCTGCCATGTGTTTTTCCACATTGATAATAACTGCATCCGCATCCTTTAAAAGGGGACCAATCACATCAATCTTTCCCTCACACACATCACATTCAATATTCATTTCCTTTAGTCTTGAAACAAGAGATACTAACAGATAGCTCTTTACCTCTGTAATAAGTACTACTCTTCTCATTTATTCTAATTCTCCAATCATCCAGTCTGCCAGCTCTATAGCTTCATCCATAGCAACATCAGACACATATGCCCTCATCATATCCAGTTTATCTACAATGCTATCTGGAAGCTTAACTGATTCAAGGGCCTTTTCAGCTTCATCGGCTCCATCCAGATCAAACTCATCCATTGCATCCTTTAATCGGTTAAGTATATCACGAATTTCATCTTTTGTTGCGTCTTTTTTATCCAGGTTGTCTGACTGAGCATAGGGCGACAGAATTGTCTTGAATGACACATACTTTTCAAGGATATCGCCAATACTTGAGGATATTATTTCCATATTCTCATCATTACCAGCCTTTTCCATTTCAAAAA
This sequence comes from Lachnospiraceae bacterium UBA1729, assembly GCA_002315945.1. Lineage (GTDB taxonomy): Bacteria > Bacillota > Clostridia > Lachnospirales > Lachnospiraceae > UBA1729. Next base: position 4,592 of record DCIJ01000079.1, read on the forward strand.
AGGATTCCGACAACTTGATTGCTCCAATTAATCTGGCAGAATTCTTTAGAGCATGAACCTCAATAGTAAAATCCCTTATCATATTATCAGCCAGACATTTTCTGATTTTATCAGCCTTCATATCAATAACCTTGGCAAAATCTCCAAGACAGCTGATAAACAGCTCTAGTCCGCCTGAATTTTTAACACCGGCCCTTGCATCAATCTCAGGAATAAGCAGGTATTCATCAGGAATCTCAATTCGATTAATATCATTTTGCAAAAGATTTGTACCCAGCTCATCATCCTGGAATTTAACAATTTTTTCCTTTGGAAGATACTTGTAAATAATTCTAAATAATTCTTTCCCTTCAATAGGCTTTGCCACAAAATCATTCATGCCTGCTTCCGCAAAAACCTTACGGGCCTCAACTACTGCATTAGCAGTAAGGGCTACTATGGGGACAGTCTTAAAATAATCATCCTCCATGTCACGAATCTTACATGTGGTTTCAACACCATCCATAATAGGCATCATATGATCCATAAATACAATATCATAATCTCTGTTAGCCAGTTTTCTTATGGCTTCCAGTCCGGAAAGAGCTGTATCAATTTTCGCTTCCAGGGGCTGAAGCATTCCCACAGCCACCTTGAGATTCATATCATTATCATCTACCACAAGAAGTCTGGCCTCAGGAGCCTTAAATATTGCATATTCATTAGCAGCAATATGAAATCTCACATTCTCACTATTTATTACCTGACAGAAATTCAATGAGAATAGTGGCTTGTTAACTACAATCGCTCCAGATGAAACGGCAGCTTCATCTGAACACAAATCGCACATCGGATTTCTCAAAATAATAAGTTTTGTTCCTGTTTCTTCAAACCTGTAAACATAATCCCTAATTTCTAAATACACATCAGGATCAATAAAGAAATAATCCGCCTTAACAGGATTGTCTGTATCGACTTTCAACTCTTGATAGTTGTAATAATCAACCCCATAGCTATTACATAAAACTTTAAGCTGCTGGGTGCTTTCTGGTCTTGAGAATCTGGAGCTTACTTTAATGCGCTTATTTTCCTTCAATATTTCAGGCCTTATTTCAGCCGCCCGTTCATCAACAGATATTTCCTGTGGAATTAGGAATGAGAAGGTTGATCCTTCTCCGTATTCACTATGAACATGAATGGTTCCACCCATCATTTCAACCAACTGTTTTGATATGGCCAGACCCAGTCCTGTACCTTCTTTTTCCCTGTTTTTCTTGGTATCAACCTGTGAGAAAGATCCGAAGAGTTTTTCCATATCGGCCTTCTTGATTCCCTGGCCACTATCCTCTATTTCAAACAGGAAGTCGCCAATCTTATGGAGTCCCTCCTGCCTGCTATTAACCATTTTTATTGAAAGCTTAACGTAACCCTCTTCAGTAAATTTAATTGCGTTATTTACAATATTAATAATAACCTGCCTGATTCTAATTGAATCCCCATACAATACCTGAGGCATATCAGGATCAATATCAAAGTGCAATTCTACAGGCTTTTCGCCGATTCTGTTAAGGAATATCAATGCCAAATCACTAAGTACGGACATTGGTTCGTAATCAGAGGGGATGAGTTCCATCTTTCCAGATTCAATCTTGGAAAAATCCAGAATATCATTAATGATAGTAAGCAGAGCGTTGCCAGAATTTTTGATATTCAAAAGATATCCCATCTGTTCCGGATTGAGTTCAGTACGCATCATAATCTCTGCCATACCCACTACAGCATTCATAGGAGTACGTATCTCATGGGACATATTTGAAATAAAATTGGACTTTGCTCTGTTAGCTTCTTCTGCTCTTTCTTTTGCAATTTCCAACTCAACCATCAGTTTTTTCTGACGGGTAATATCAAATAGAGTTAAGCAATATCCTGATGTCTTATTATTTCTGATCAGCGGAGATACTGTACACTCGAAGAATGCTCCGTCCAGTTCAACTTCTGAGTCCTTTTTGCTGAATAATTCAACAATATTCTCAGGAATTCTGGTTCCTTTTTTCACGGAATTCAATTCAGGAAATTTACTTCTGGCATAAGCATTTGAATCCTGATATCCATACTGCGTATCAACAATGATAAATACGTCTTCCATTTTTTCAATCACAGCGCTTCGACCCATATCACGAATCAAAAACATCTCTCCGCCAGTAATCCTTATGATTGCAAACAGCAAAGATACTGATGAACAAAATGGCATAAAATCATAGTCTGGTTTATAAAAAATGAATAATGCAGTGGGAAGAATTAACGATGCAAGCACATAAAAAATAACTGACATATTCTTTTTGTCATCATGACCAACTGTTCGCTTGCGTTTGATTATTATGTATATCTGAAAACCAATCAGCCAGAGTATCAGAAGAGCATATCTGATTATATACATTACCTCTCTGTGCATACTAACATATGCAAAGCCGGCAATATTGGAGCCAAGCAGCTCCTCTCTTGTAAAAAAGGTAGTTCTTAGTCTGTCATCCCATACTGACACAACAATAATAAGCTCAACGGCTATCCAGATGTTCAATAGTTTTTGAACAATACCACCTTTTACTTCCGGAGCCATGTAAATTATGATAAATCTGATAAAAAAGATAAAAAACAGGGCGCTACCCATATAGGTGATTTTTGTAGCTAAAATTGCAGCGTCAACACTCTTAACTCTCAGGCTCAAAAAATAGGCCCCATTCATAACCAGACATCCCATATTGGCAATCATAAGGTTATGAACAGTAAGTGAGGAATCTTTTTTCATCAGAATAATAATTCCAACAGTTGGAATTATTACACCCACCAGCTGAAGCAACAAAATAAGTCCCATGGGAATGCTAGTTTCTCCAAACATTAGAGCAGGAAGCACATCCCTGGAAAAATCAATTCGGGAAATAAAATTGGGGTCAAAGCCTCCACCATGCATAAATCAACACCCTCACCATTATAAAAACAGCCTTAGTTCTTCGTCGCTAAGTTCTCTATACTGCCCGGGCAGCAAAGAATCATCAAGCTTTAGGCTGCCAATAGACAGCCTTTTAAGATAAAGTACCTGATTATCAACAGCCTTCAGCATTCTCTTAACCTGATGAAATCGACCTTCATGAATAGTCAGCAGACATGTACAGGCTTCACCAATTTCAACCGTACATGGTTCTGTTGGTTTATCGTCTCCTATATCAACACCCTTCATGAGTGTATCTGCCGCTTCTTTTGTAAGTTCTTTTTCAAGCTTACAAAAATATGTCTTGTTAACATGGAACCCGGGAGCCATAAGCCTGTGATTCAGACTGCCGTCATTAGTAATCAACAATAGCCCCTCAGTATCCTTATCCAGTCGTCCAACAGCCGAAAGGTTCTTGCCTTTTGCGCCTTTCATGTAATCAAAGACAGTCCTGTCATTAGCATCATAATTTGCAGTTACACAGCCTGCCGGTTTGTGAAACATATAATAATATTCCTGCTGGTATGATACTGGTCTGCCATTGACAGCTATTTCATCCTTAGATGAATCTACCTGTAAATCAGGCTTAGTTGCTTTGCCCTGATTTACAAGTACTACACCCTTTTTTATTAATTGTTTTATCTCGCTTCTGGTCATGGACAGACTATCAGCCAGATATTTATCAAGCCTCATTTGCTTTTACAATCTTTACAATACGGCTGGTACCCAGTCTGCTTGCTCCAAGTTCAACAAACTTTTCAGCATCAGCAATGCTGCTGATTCCACCTGCTGCTTTAATCTTCACATCCTTGCCAACATATTTTGCAAAGAGCTCAACATCAGCAAAGGTTGCTCCTGCTGTGGAAAATCCTGTGCTTGTCTTAATAAAGTCAGCCTTCGCCTCAGTAACAATTTCACACATCTTAATCTTTTCTTCATCAGTCAAAAGACATGTTTCAATAATAACCTTAAGGATAAGATTTCCACATGCAGCTTTGATTTCCTTAATTTCGTTCAGCAGATAATCATAATCCTTTGCCTTGAGAGCACCAATATTGATAACCATATCAATTTCTTTTGCTCCATTGGCAATTGCATCCTTTGTCTCAAATACCTTGGTAGCAGTTGTCATATTACCATTGGGAAAACCAATTACTGTACATACAGGTATCTTGTCTCCCATATATTCAGCTGCTTTTTTTACATAGCAGGGAGGAATACATACTGATGCAGTCTCATACTTCATGGCATCATCGCAGATTCCCTTTATTTCGTCCCATGTAGAAGGCTGTAACAGTAAGGTGTGATCACAGATTGCTAATATGTCTTTAATTTCCATTTTATTTCTCCTTTTACCTAAATAATTTTTTATATAATAACATATTTTTTATTTTCAAAAAATTATGGTATTAACCTTTTCCGACTAGCAGAAAAATTAAAAGTATTTTTTTATCTCTGCATATATTCTGGCCAGCGGTATGCCTACAACATTATAGAAATCTCCCTCAATCCCAGATATATATTTCATACCAAAGCTATCCTGAATACCATATGCACCAGCCTTATCTTCCCAGGGATGCATTACCTGACCAGAAGGTCTCATCTCATTGCTGGCAATATATTCTTCAATTTCTTCCTCACTCATTTTTGAAATCACTACATTAGTTCTTTCAAAAAATACTTTTTCTTCGGATATTCCTTCATTTTGCCTGATAATACATACTCCTGTACATACCTGATGGGTATTGCCCTGAAGCATCCTAATCATATTTCTTGCATCATTTTCATCCTTAGGTTTGTTAAGGATTTGTCCGTCGATTGAAACTACAGTATCACCGCTAATTATCAGACAGTCATCACCTGAGTGCTTCTTTGCCACATCTGCTGCTTTACCACGGGCAAGCATCTGAACCAGTTCCTCCGGAGCCATATGGCAACTGTTATCTTCTTCGTAATCACTGGGTTCAGCCTCAAAATCCGGTACTATATATTTTAAGTACTCTACTCTCCTGGGTGATTTGCTTGCTAATATTACTTTCATTACCACTCCACTTTCATATTTTCATCAGGAAGGTTTCTAATCCTGTTTTGTAAAAATTTGGGGAACAAAATCTTGTTCCCCAAAAGCTTAAGCATTTAATTCAAAAATCTTATCTGAAATTTCAGATACTGTATCCGCAAAACCATTTATTATTTCAACATTCTTATCGCTAATATCACAGGCTTCTGTAACACTGGCATTTATTTCTTCACTGCTGGAAGAAAGCATCATCACACTATCAACAATATCTGAATTAGCATCCTTTAAGTCTGTAATCTGATTCTTCATATCAGCGATACTGTTGGAAAGGTCTTCAATTCTGACACCAATCTGTGTAAATCTTTCATTGGCATCCGAAACCAGATCATTTTGAGCCTTGCTTAGAATCTCTGTTTTTTCTACAAGGCCAGACACTCTGTCAGCATCCTTTGCCAATTCCTGAAGGATTTGTGTAATATTGTCTGTTTCATTTTTAGTCTGTTCTGAGAGACTCCTGATTTCATCCGCAACAACAGCAAAACCTTTGCCCGCTTCACCTGCTCTGGCAGCCTCAATACTTGCATTCAAAGCCAATAGGTTAGTCTGGCTGGAAATATTGATAATAATATCAACTATTCCTCTGGCCTCACCAGCTTTTGTCTTTAGTGTCTCAGTAGCCTTTATCATATTATTGTTTTCTTTTTTGGCTTCTTCAACATTTTCAAGCAAGTCATTCATAGACTTAATTCCGCCAGCTATATCCGCATCTATTTCCTTGAAATTAGATACTATGCTTTCAGTCTGAACAAATGTAGCATCAATATTATCCTGAATTGTCTGGCTGGACATGCTCTGCTGACTTATTGCACCTACAATATTGTTAATGCCGGTAGAAATATTGTTCATAGACTCATTTAAGGTCTTTGCAAATCCTACTGCGTCCAAAACATTTTCATTCACCTGACTGGTTCTTTCTCCAACATGACTGGCAACAGACTTTATCTTTCCGGTAGTCTCATTATTCTTGTCCATAATCTGAGATATCTCTTCAACAGAATCCTTAACAAACTTATCCAGAAGACGAACTCCCTTATTAGAGACAACAGTAATTGAGATTGTTAAAATAATCTGAATCATTACTGTCTCCATTGCATCATTAATATCTGCAGCCGCAGAAATTCTGATTGCACAGTTCATAATGTTGGAGATTACAAAAGCAACAGAAATTCCAGTAACTAATTTAATATCCAATGATACTATCAGAACTATAAGAATCGGAACCATATAGGGATATGTGCTACTGGAGTCGCTGATAGCAACCATGGAAAAATAAAGAATTGAGAATGCAATTCCTATATACCTTGGATAAAGATAGGTATTTTTTCCCTTTGCAAAAGCTATCCAACCACCAATATATGTAATAATATTAATTACTAAAGGAACTATACTAAAAACAGGCGCCTTGCCACTTAGTGCAAGCTGCGAAATCAGTCCTATGGTAATAAACACAGTTAAAATGGAATGGATAAGAATTAAAACCTTATTGGTTCTTACAAGATGTTTTTCAATCATACACTTATACCCTCATAACAAACATCAATTAATACCTTCTAACATATACATATAGCACATTTCTTCAATTATTTGTACCTATTTGTATAATCATTTTCACTTTTTGCCTGTTTTTTGCAAATAATGCTAATTATTCCACTCTTACCAGCTTATGACCCTCATATTCCATTATCATCTCGATGTCATTTTCACCTGTCACTAACTTTCTCAGGAAATGTACATCCCCTTCCCACAAGGGTAAGCTTTCAACCTGAGAAATAGGAATCCATTTTAATTCACCCTCATTACAGTCCCAGTTAATTTCTCCTTCATAATCTGTAGCAGTATACAGATAGATATCTTCATCATCCCATCTATCAGATACAAAGTGAATAATTCCCCTTTGATAGTACTTGGTAAGCTTTAATCCGGTTTCCTCCATTACCTCACGGCATATTCCTTCTGAAGGGGTCTCCCCCGGTTCCAGCTTTCCCCCTATTCCTACCCATTTACCTTCGCAAATATCATTTTCTTTTTTATTTCTGTACAACATCAGGTAGCAGTCATTTTTTTCAATGTAGCACAATGTTGTAATAATCTTCTTTTTCATGCTTTTTTCTTTTTCCCAATTTTATCCTTTACAAACACAATTATCACTAAGAGTGCCAAATCCATAACGTATCGTATAGCCAGATGTTTCATAGGTGTTAAATTGTAATTTCCCCAGAAAATAATTATTCCTTCAACATAATGGATACATAATAATTCCAGCGAATTCTTTCCAATAAAACTTAAGGGCTTCTCAAAAATCGAGTTTTCCAGACCTATACATACCTGAATCATTGCGATGCATGCACACAAGCCCACCATTATACAAATTGCAGGTGAGGGATAATATCTGCCCAGGAAATCAATTCCTATGCCTCGCTCCCAGCCATAAAAGAGCCATATTAATGTAGCCACGCCTCCTACAATACCCTTGAGCAGTGGCTTATTTAAACTATCCTCATTAAGCTTTAACTCGTGGCCCGCCTCCATGAATATCATGGCCGCAAACCATAGATCTGCATATTGAGGAAGATGTATAGAGCTTCCCAAAATCATACTCAGATATCCAAGCACCAATACCACTACAAATCTATACTGCTTAACATACATACACACCAGTCGGTACATGGTTTTAGTCCAAAAAAGTGCCAGCAAAAACCACAGATAAGCGATATATCCTTCTCCAGAAATAAAAATACATGAAAGTTGCAGCTTTACATATGAAATGAAATCTGCATGCCATACAAAGACACTATAAAGATTGATAAATACTGTCATTACAAAAAATGGACCTAAAAGTGTCTTTACGTCTCTAAAAAAGCCTGGAAGGAACTCCTCCTTAAGTCTTGCAATTCCTTTTTTATCAGATATTTTTTCCCTAAAGGTGTAGCCGCTCAACATAAAAAAGAGAGTTACATTAAAACCTGTTACCAGGTTCCACATGTGACTCTGATTTTCTATAGTATGACAAGCCATTATACTAAGGATAGAAATTGCTTTAGCCATATCTATCCACTTAAGTCTGGTTTTTGTTTCTTTCATAGCTTATTTTTTTCCTTTAGTTTTTCAAATTCGCCATCTTCCATCAGTCGATAATACATCTGAAGCTGCTCAAACAGTTCAGCCCTTTTTCTCCTGACTTCACCAACCATCAGTCCTGCTGATATCTCGTCATAGTAAATATCTTCTTCACCTGGATCTGCACTTAAAAATACATCTCCATCCTCATCAAAACCTATTAAAAATATTCCACCCACCTCTTCTGTAAACAGAACACATAGAACATTTAGTTCTTTTTTAATTTTACTGGGCAGATTATTATATTTTTCATTAAAATAATATTTCTGTTCGTATGAATTAGCTCCACACAAAACTTCTCTATTCTGATCTTCAAGATATTTCTCAAGGCTCATGTAATATATTCTCCCTCTAATACTCTTCAGTAAATCAGTTAGTTTCTTCCGGAAGATTATTCTCAAGCTGACCAGCCTGCTCACTATATGTACTGATGATAGGCGCAGTTGTCTCTTCAGGCTCCATAATCTTGGTAACTCTGGCCGCAACATCCGCATCCATAACACCAAGGATTTTACCTCTGTCATCCGTTCCCATTGCTCCTAATATTTTAGCAACAAGAATCAGATTATCCTGCATGGCCTCAAAGATTTTTGCAGCCTCCTTAGGTTTCATGGCCGAATATGCTGCTGCATACTTTTCAACCTTATCATCATTAGCTTCCTGGACTATAACCTGTCTGTAAATATTCTCCGCCGTAGCTGGATCCATTGTCTGATAATATTTAGTATATTCCTCTGGACCAGGCCCATTTTCAGCGTAGACAACTTCTTTATAAAATTCATTTTTTATTTTTTCAAAAGCAATCTGATTATTCTCAAAGGTTTTTAATCGCTGAATTTCTTCCTGAAGCTTTAATACACTTTCTCTCTCACTGGCCTCATACTGCTGATACTGCTCCAGCTGCTGTTCAAGCTTCTTAATCTGTTCAACCGCTTCCTCTATGGATGCATAACCATAATAAACGCTCTGTCCATCTCCAGTTTGTGTTGTTGCAGAGGGCATCTTCTGAGTAGGCAGAATCTTGTTAATGCCTGGCACATCCTTCAATACAGGGGTTAAAACAGTTGAACCAAACCCGCCAATATCAAGCTTAATAAGTAATGCAAGTATTGCCATCCAGACAGCTACAATCAGAAAAGTAATCAGCAGAACTCCACCCGAACCAGAATTATCTTCCATATACTCTTCTGCTTCATCAAGCTCCCTGGCTCTTCGTTTTGCTTCTTTTCTCTGAGCCTTCTGTTCTTCCTTAAACTGCTTTCTCTGAGCTTTTAAATCTTCTTTTGTAATTGGCTGTTCATTTTCTGGAACAGAAACTTTTTTACTAGCCATTCTGAATCTCCATCATCTGATTTTGTTGAACAAGTTTTTGACCATAGGTATAACTTGTCAGCTCATCAATTTCTTTTTTTTCTTTTCGATTTTCTTCCTGTAAAAATTCCTCAAAAGCTTTTTCCTTAAGCTTTTCATGTATCTTTCTTTCCTGAATAGCTTCTGTCAGCTTTCTTCTAGCGGCTTCAACCAATTGTTTTGCTTCCTCAATTCGTTCTTTCTGTCTGAGGATATATTCCTCCATCCTGATAATGGCCTCTTTGTTTGCTGATATCTCCAGAATATCCAGGGCCGAATTCAAAAGTTCCTTAGCCTTGTCTTGGTAAGAAGCTTTTCTATCATACAGAGCAACAAGCTTTTCCTCTTCTTCATTAAGCCGTTGAACAGCCTGGCCAAAATCCATTCTGGCCTGCTCCTCTAATTGAAATTTTACATTAAGAATGTTTTGCATTCTGTAACGAAATACTGCCACAATAACCTCACTACCTGTTAATCAGCAAATAATTCTTCCATCATTCTGACCGTATCTTCAAATTCTATCTTTTCATCTGTTGCCTGCTTGAGAAAAGTATTAGTGGCATCAATCTTTTCAATAGCATAATCTATCGAAGGGTTACTGCCTCTCTTGTAGGCTCCAATATTTATCAGATCTTCGGCATCATTATATGTGGCCAGCACATTTCTTAGTTTACCTGCAATCTGCATATGTGATTTTTCAACTACAGCTGACATACATCTGGAGATACTCTGAAGCACATCCACAGCAGGGAAATGATATTTATGGGCCAGCTTTCTATTAAGCATAATATGTCCATCAAGAATACTTCTGGCTGTATCTGTAATGGGTTCATTCATATCATCACCATCTACAAGTACAGTATACAGACCTGTAATGGAGCCCTTATCTGCACAGCCTGCCCGTTCCAAAAGCTTTGGCATTTCTGCATATATTGAAGGTGGATAGCCTCTGGTTACAGGAGGTTCTCCTGTTGCCAGACCGATCTCTCTCTGAGCCATTGAAAAACGGGTTAGGGAATCCATCATTAGCAAAACATCCATTCCCTGATCTCTAAAATACTCTGCTATGGCAGTGGCAGTCATGGGAGCTTTCTTTCGCTCAAGGGCCGGCTTGTCTGACGTAGCCACAACAACAACACTTCTCTGCATTCCCTCAGGGCCCAGGTCTCTTTCAACAAATTCTCTAACCTCACGTCCTCGCTCTCCAATCAGAGCAATTACATTAACCTGTGCCTTGGTATTTCTGGCAAACATACCCATCAGTGTGGATTTACCAACACCACTTCCTGCAAATATTCCAATTCTCTGACCCTTTCCAACTGTAATAAGGCCATCAACGCTCTTAACTCCAAGGGGCAGTACATCCTTAATAATTGCTCGCTTCATGGCATCAGGAGGTGTGTTATCAACAGAATACTGGGTAGCATAATCAGGGAAGGTAACCCCTTCCTGTGTAGGTCGTCCCAGGCCATCCAGAGTTTGCCCCAGTAGAAAATCCCCACAGGCAACCGACAGGGGTCTGCCCGAATTTTCTACCAGATTGCCTACGCTGATACCGTCAGTATTCCCATAAGGCATAAGCAGAGTGCGTCCATCCTTAAATCCAACAACTTCCGCCATTATACCTTCACCCTCACTGCCTTCAGGGTGTATATAACAAATATCCGCCAGCTTTGCATCAGGACCGGCGGATTCTATTGTCAGACCAACTACGTTAATTACTTTTCCAAGCTTTACATAGTAATTTCTGTCTTTTATTCTTTTGTATTTGTCAAAATTTATCTCAGGTGCGTACATAAGATAATAATTTTAATTCCTTTTTTAGTGAGTCAAGCTGCATATCAAGACCACAATCAAATACACCTATATCTGTCTCTATCATACAGGAATTCTTTTTCATTACCTGGTCTTCGATAATATCCAAAGTCGCATTTCTATTACCCATTACCTCAGCCAGCTGACTCTTTTGCATGCTGACCAGTGGATAATCATCTGGAGACACATGAACACGATAGGATGAACTGCCCTCCACATGCTGAATACAGTTAAGTGCCAGATTCATCACGATTCCCTTAAGACTGTCAAGATTAATGGAAAATACATGTTCAAAAACTTCAGTAATAGCATCAACCATCTCTGGCTCTAATTTCTCTACCAGTTTTGTATATTCTGCTTCCAAAGCTTTGGTTTTATTTTCATATTCTTCCTGGGCCTGAACAAGTCCTTCCTGATAACCTATGGTCTTGCCTTCTGACTTACCCTTCTCAAGTCCCTCTGAATAACCCTTAGCAGTTGCATTTTGTCTGGCTTCATCAATTTCTGACTGAGCCTGAGCCTTCATCATGTCAATCTCAGCCATGGCTTCTTCCATCATGGCTTCAAAATCCGGTCCCGGATTGCTGGCAACGGGTTCAGGCTCAGCCTTAATGACCGGCATCACACCAGAATCATTATAGTCTCCACCTATATAGCTATCGTCCCCTGTAAGGCCAGCCAGCGCCTCACCTTCAAGTCCTTCACTGAACCCTTCGGAATAATCATCACCAAACTCTTCACTCTGGTAGTAATCATTACCTGAGTATTCGAAATCATCAGTAGAAACGTCCTTATCATTATTATCAATGATGCGCTTCTCTCCAGCCTCAAAGTTAACAAAACGGTATTTAAAAATAGTATTATCTTTAAACGACAATTTCGTCTCCTCCACCTCTGGAAATAACTATCTCGCCGGCATCCTCCAGCTTTCTGATAACATTTACAATCTTCTGCTGAGCCTCTTCTACGTCCTTCATACGAACGGGTCCCATGAAGTCCATATCTTCCTTGATCATTACAGCAAGACGGGATGACATATTGTTGAAAATAGCTGTCTGCACCTGCTCATTAGAACCTTTAAGTGCAATCGAAAGATCTCCATTTTCAACATCTCTAAGCACACGCTGAATAGCACGGTCATCAAGAAGCAGGATATCCTCGAATACGAACATCTTCTTCCTGATCTCATCAACAAGTTCAGGCTCTTCAATTTCAAGAGATTCCATAATATGCTTCTCTGTACCACGATCTACAGAGTTCAAAATTTCTACAACAGCATCGGTACCACCGATAATTGTGTAATCCTGATTTACAAGACTTGAAAGCTTTGATTCAAGCACCTTCTCCACTTCCTTAATTACATCAGGACTGGTTCTGTCCATAAGTGCAATTCTCTTGGCAACATCAGGCTGTCTCTCTGGAGGCAGGGCTGAAAGAATAGCAGCGGCCTGACCTGCAGACAGGTATGACATAATAAGAGCAATCGTCTGGGGATGCTCGTCCTGAATAAAGCTGAGCAGCTGTGTAGCGTCAGTCTTACGAACAAATTCAAAGGGCTTAACCTGCAGGGAAGCTGTAAGCTTGCCAATAACATCTCTTGCACGGTCTTCGCCAAGAGCTTTTTCCAGCAGTTCCTTTGCATAACCAATACCACCCTCTGCAATATACTGCTGAGCCAGACATACCTGGTAAAACTCATCCAGAACCTCTTCCTTAACCTGAGGTGTAATACTTCTTGTATTTGCTATTTCCAGAGTAAGCTCTTCTATTTCGTCTTCTTTTAAATGTTTAAATATTCGGGCAGATTTTTCAGGTCCCAGTACAATCAGCAAGATTGCCGCCTTTTGTAATCCGCTCAGTTCCTCTGTTGCCAAAGTATTCTCCTATCCCCACTCTTCATTAAGCCAGTTTCTCAAAAGATGAGCTGCTGCTTCGGGATTATCATCAACAAATTTTTCAATAACTCTTCTGGTTTCAGACATTTCTTCAACGCCAATATCCTCCAACTCGTTTTCAGGAGTTGACTGAAGCAGGCTCTCAACGCTAAGCGGCTCCTCAGCTGCCTCCTCCTGTTCATTACGCATACTACGAAGAACAACAAATCCAAGAAGTGCCAGAATAACAATAATCAGAACTATCTGAATTATGTCTGTTGGATTAATATTCAAGCCTTCTTTGTCAATGAATAATGGCTCGGTATATGATACCATAGCGATGCTTGTAGCCGCAAGACCAGTAGCCTTGCTGACAATATCCACCAGATCTGCATCAACCTCTTTCTTAACGCGGTCCTTATTGGCTAATTTATACTCTTCCCAGGTTATTCCATC
>DCIJ01000110.1:0-1995 GCA_002315945.1 Lachnospiraceae bacterium UBA1729
AAGCAGCCGGATTTGAACTGGGAAAACCCAAAGGTTCGTGATGAAGTCTTCAATATGATGAACTGGTGGTGCGAAAAAGGAATTGACGGATTCAGAATGGATGTAATCTCAATGATTTCCAAGCAGCCAGGTTTACCAGATGGCCCTGTTGAAGGCCTGTATAGTCCATGTATGTATGGAACCTGCAATGGACCAAGAGTTCACGAATATCTGCAGGAGATGAATAAAAGAGTCCTGTCAAAATATGATCTGCTGACAGTTGGAGAAACTGCCGGGGTTACCATTGATGAGGCGAAACGATATGCGAATTCAGAAGGAACTGAGTTGGGAATGGTATTCCAGTTTGAGCATGTCGGACTTGATTCGGGCAAGATTGACAAATGGTCAGATGCTCCCATGAGTCTTCCTTTATTAAAGGAAAACTTAAGCAAATGGCAGAATGAATTAGATCAGGTTGCATGGAATTCCATTTATTTCTGTAATCATGATCAGCCAAGAGTGGTATCAAGACTTGGAGATAATTCACCAAAATCCGCAAAATGTATAGCTACAATGCTTCATATGATGCAGGGAACTCCCTATGTATATCAGGGTGAAGAGTTGGGAATGACCAATTGCCCATTTGGAAGCATTGAAAATTACAGAGATATAGAAAGTATAAATGCATATAAGGAACTTGTTGAGGCTGGATTAAGGCAGCCTGAAGAATTACTTAGATGCATTGCATATAAGAGCCGCGATAATGCACGTACACCTATGCAGTGGAACGACAAAAAAAATGCCGGCTTTACTGAAGGGGATTCCACCTGGATAATGGTAAATCCCAATTACAAAGAGATAAATGCTGAAAAGGAAGTAAGCGACCCTGACTCAGTATTTAACTACTATAAGAGGCTGATTTCATTAAGACGTGAAAGTCAGTGGAAAGATCTGATTGTATATGGAAAATACACACTAATCTCTCCGGAAGATGAAAATGTATATGCATATATTCGTCAGAGTGATAACCAGAAGCTTATAGTAATATGCAACTTCTCAGATACAAAGCAGGTATATGAATTACCTGAAGAAGTTATCTTTGAAGAAAGCAAATCGATAATAACCAATGGTTTGGAAACAAAGCTTGAAAGAAAAATGGAGCTTGAACCATGGCAGGCATCGGTTTGGAGTTTACAGTGATAAATATTGAGTACATATCATAAGGACACTCGCGAAGCGTGTGGCGTTGTAGTACCTCATATTTATAAAGTGGTGTTTTGTGAAAGGAGAAAAAACAAAATGAAAAAGCTTAAAAAATTTGCGGCTTTAGCTCTTGCATCAGCAATGGTTCTTAGCCTCACAGCTTGTGGAAGCGCAAGCACAGAGTCTGCAGCAAGCACAGATGCTCCTGCAGCAACAGAAGAAGCAAAGGCAGATGCACCTGCTGAAGAAGCAGCAGCTCCTGCATCAGGCGAAGGCATCCGTCTTGTAAATGGTAAGATCGAAGTTGATGCTCAGCTTAAGAAACTTGCTGAAATGTACGAAAAAGAGACTGGTGTTCATGTAGAAATCGAATCCATGGGTGGTGGTATCGATATCCAGGGTACTCTTAAGGGATACTATCAGGCAGACAACATGCCTGACATCTTTGTAAACGGCGGTGACACAGACTTCGCTAACTGGGTTGGTCTTCTTGAAGATCTCAGTGGAGAAGCATGGGCAAGCGATACAACAGCTGCATACTCAAACGCAGACGGACTTGTAGGTTTCCCTTACACTGTAGAAGCAATCGGTCTTGCTTACAATGCAGACATTCTTGAGAAGTGTGGAGTTGATCCTGCATCTCTTACAAGCCCTGCAGCATATGAGAGCGCATTTGCAGCTATCGATGCTAAGAAGGATGAGCTTGGTCTTACAGCAGTAGTTGGTTATTACACAGAGCCTGTAAACCTTTACTGGTCAACAGGTAACCACGTATTTGGTCAGTACCTTGATGCTGGTCTTGATAGAAACGAT
>DCIJ01000110.1:2122-4500 GCA_002315945.1 Lachnospiraceae bacterium UBA1729
TCTGGTACATACGATCAGGAAATCCTTAACTTTGCATCAGCTAAGTATGCATTCGTTACACAGGGTTCATGGATTGGTGCTACTATGACAAACGATGATAAGGATGCTTATGATGCAGCTGGCAACTTCAAGGTTGGTTTCGCTCCTTATGCATTCCAGGATGGTATTGATACTATTCTTACAAACTCTCCTTCATGGTGGGCAGTTTACAAGGATGGCCATGTAGCAGAAGCTAAGGCATTCCTTCAGTGGTTAACAACAGATGAAGCTCAGGAAGTACTTGTTATGGAAGCTGGTTTCATCAGCCCCTTCAACTCATGCAAGTATGTTGCTGTAGATCCATTTGCTCCTTCAGTATCTGAATATGTTGCAGCTGGTAAGACATCAGCTTGGCATTGGTTAGGCCAGAAGGAAGGTATCGCTCAGAACGCAACAGGTCAGCTTTACTGTGACTTCGCTCAGGGCAAGATGGATGTTGACACATTTGTTAATACATTCGAGCAGGTAACAACAGCTTACTATGCTAACTAATTGTCTAGAGATTTTCTGAAATCAAAATAACAATTAATCTGATGGGCAGTGGCTTTGCCATTGCCCATTTTTTACAAGCGGGTAAATTTTTATGAGTGCAAAAAAATTAAGTTCATTTTCGATGATGGCAGTAGGAATAGTATTATTCGTGCTATCACTAATATTAGATTTTAGCGGAACTAAAAATCCAATGAGAGGTCCGTTACTTATTGTTGGTGCAGCATTATTCTTATTAGGATTGTATCTGGTCCCTACTCTGGTGCACCACAAAAAAATAATTAACTTTTTGTTTCTGTTTCCATTACTGTTCTGTTTTGTTGTAACAGTAATTATTCCTCTCTGTCTTGGTATTTTCTATTCAATGACAGACTGGACAGGTATTAAATATAATAGTTTTATTGGTTTTGATAATTATCTTGCTATGTTTAGAGAGCCAGGATTTTTATGGTCTCTGATTATTACCATATTATTCGTAGTATTTAATATGGTATTAGTAAATGTAGTAGGTTTTTCACTGGCATTGCTTTGCACCAGTAGAATCAAAGGAATAGGATTCTTCAGAGCATCCTACTTCTTACCAAATCTGATTGGTGGTATCGTACTGGGCTATGTATGGCAGTTCGTATTTAATAATGTATTATTCAAAGTAATAGGTTCTTCAGTTCTTAGTAATACAAATACAGCATTTGCAGCAATTATCGTTGTATATATTTGGCAGTATGCCGGATATATCATGCTGATATATGTAAATGGTCTTATTACAATCAGTGGTGAGGTTCTTGAGGCAGCAGCTATTGACGCAGCAAATGAAGTGGATACTCTCTTCTTAATCAAGATTCCCATGATTGCTCCTACAATTACAATTTGTACATTCCTTACACTTACATCAGCCTTCAAACAGTTTGATGTAAATATGGCATTAACAAATGGTACTGGTTCAGTTATGTTGTTTGGAAACTATCTGACAAATGGTACCCAGATGCTGGCGCTGAATATTTATAACACAGCAATTTCAAAGAACAATTATGCTCTGGCACAGGCTAAAGCGGTTCTGTTCTTTATTATCCTGGCTGTTGTATCAATTATTCAGGTAAGAATATCTAATAAGAAGGAGGTAGAGATGTAATGAAGACTAAAATGAAAACTTCTAACTTCATAATAGTTATGACAGTGGCAGTAATTATTGCAGCATATACACTCATGCCTTTCTGTCTTGTACTGATTAATGTATTTAAAAATGCAAATGGAATTGTTGCAGATCCTATCAGCACTACAGGAGCCAGTGTTGCTCAGTTCTTAGTTAATATTGATAATGTTGTACATAATAATAACTTTTCATTCTGGACAGCATTCTTTACCTCAGCGATTGTAACCATTATTTCTCTTATCCTTTTGGCGCTGCTTGGTGGAATGGCTGCATGGGTTATCTGTAGAAATAAAACCTGGTGGTCAACTGCAATTTATATGACATTTATTGCATCAATGATTATTCCTTTCCAGGTTGTAATGCTTCCTTTGATTTCAACCTTTAGAGATGTAGGAAAGTTTGTTGGTCTTTCAATGCTTCAGTCAATCCCTGGAATCTGTTTTGCATACTGTGGATTTGGTGGAGCAATGACTGTATTCATACTGACAGGTATGGTTAAGAGTATTCCTCTTTCATTAGAAGAAGCTGCATCTATTGATGGCTGCTCTTATGAAGGAATTTACTTTAGAATTGTATTACCACTGTTAAAGCCTTCAGTTGTGACAGTTACTATTCTTAATGGTATGTGGATATGGAACGATTACCTGCTTCCATCTCTTATGTTAGGTCAGAATGGTAAGGTTAAAACCCTTCCTGTTGC
>DCIJ01000110.1:4612-14014 GCA_002315945.1 Lachnospiraceae bacterium UBA1729
CAGAAGCAGATTATGAGTGGAATGGTTGAAGGAGCTGTTAAGTAGTAAATATGCCAGAAAAGAAGTACGTAAAAGAATTTGAAAACAGACTCGTAGCCAGAATTGATGAGCTAAAGTGGCTGTATTATGAAATATATAATAGTGATGCGGATGCATTTAATTATCTGATAGACTCTTTGTATATGTATTATCAGTCAAGAAACAAGGATTTAAAGGCACTGGACAGAAAAAGGGAGAAAAATCCAGACTGGTACAGTGGCAATGAAATCCTTGGAATGATGATGTATACAGATGCTTTTGCCAAGACACTTACAGGTGTCTATGAAAAGCTAGATTACATTAAAGAGTGTGGAGTAAATTATCTACATCTGATGCCCCTTTTGGATAGTCCCAAGGGTAGAGATGATGGTGGATATGCTATTGCTGATTTTAGAAAAGTAAAGCCCGAACTGGGCACAATGGATGATCTTGAAAAGCTTACAAGCAAGTGTCACAAGGAAGGTATCAGCTGCTGTCTTGATTTCGTAATGAATCACACCAGCGAGGACCATGAATGGGCAAAAAAAGCAAGAGAAGGAGATTTGGAGGCAAGAAAGAGATATTTCTTCTATGATAACTGGGATATTCCCAATAAATTTGAAGAGACAGTGCCTCAGGTATTTCCAACTACTGCTCCTGGCAATTTTACCTGGCTTGATGACTGCAAACAGATTGTAATGACATCCTTTTATCCTTACCAGTGGGATTTAAACTATGCTAACTGTGTAGTGTTTAATGACATGGTAGGAAATATGCTTTTCCTTGCAAATAAAGGAATAGATATTATTCGCCTGGATGCAGTGCCATATATTTGGAAGGAATTAGGTACCAGCTGTAGAAATCTCAAACAGGTTCATACTCTTGTAAGAATGATGCGTCTGGTTGCTGAGGTGGTCTGTCCTGGTGTGTTGCTTCTGGGAGAGGTTGTAATGGAACCTGCTAAGGTAGTTCCTTACTTTGGTTCTGTTGAGAAGCCGGAATGTCATATGCTGTACAACGTTACAACTATGGCCAGCACCTGGAATAGTGTAGCAACAAAGGATGTCAGACTTTTAAAGAGACAGCTGGATCAGGTGTTTGCACTTCCTAAGGACTATGTATTTTTAAATTACCTAAGATGTCATGATGATATAGGCTGGGGACTTGATTATGATTGGCTCAAAAACTTTGGCATCAATGAAGTTCCTCACAAAAAATATCTAAATGATTATTTTACAGGTAAGTGGCCTGGCAGCTCGGCCAGAGGAGAATTATATAATGATGATCCTACTCTTGGAGATGCCAGATTATGCGGAACCTGTGCATCCTTAAGTGGCCTTGAAGCCGGCGAATATGAGAACGACAAGGATAAAATTAAAAAATCCATTGATTGTATTCTCATGCTTCACGCATATCTACTGTCTCAGAGTGGTATACCAATGCTTTACTCTGGGGATGAGGTAGGCCAGCTTAACGATTATAGTTATAAAGAAGATCCAAATAAATGTGCTGACAGCAGATATATTCATAGAGGAAGTTTCAAATGGGATTCTCTTAAAAAGAAGTCTTCAAAAACTATCTTTGATACTTTGAGAACCCTTGAAAAGATAAGAGAAAGTCATGAGATATTTAAGGGCTGTGTTTCATGTAGAACAATTGATACACAGAACAACGCTGTTTTAGGTTTTGTGAGGGAAACAGACAGCCTAAGGATGACGGTATTATTTAATTTCTCTCCGGATGAATCATATATATCTGATTCATGTCAGCAGTATGGAAAGAATGCCAAAAATATGATTTCTGAAAAGAAAGCAGTTAAGACGAAATCCATGAAACCATATGAATATAAATGGATAATTGGTGAAATATAAACTGATCGTAATGGTTTGCTTTTGTTAGCAGCCTTATGATATATAGAATAAGTGCTCATACTTATTTTTGGCTTGTGAAAACAAAAAGCTTCGATACATTTGTATCGAAGCTTTTTGCGTATTTATCATATTATAATTCAATTTCAATATGGGTTGAATCAACAGCAAGACTTACAGAACCATCTCTTGCACCGATTCTGGCACCCTTAGCACCACTGATGGAAGAGATATTGATAAGTTCAATACAAGCTCCATTAAGGTTTTCAGAGAAGTCAATAGTAATGACTGAGCCCTTTCTACTAGCAGAGCAGCTAACCTTATTATTTCCCTTAACGTCGGTAACAAAGCACTCTGCGGTGGAACCATCCGCTAATGAATAAATTCTAAAAGTAGTATCCTGTCTGTAATCATAATCAGGAACCTTTACCCCGGTGTGAACAGGAATAATGCTGTTGCTTCTTACAAACAATGGAAGACTGAAATAGTCGAAGCTATCAGTGTACCATTTGCCACCCTGACGAGTTTCATTTGAAAGAATATGTGTCCAGGTACCTTCGGGCAGATAGTATTCAGCAGTACTGTCTTCATTAAAAATAGGAGCAACCAGAATACTGTCACCGATCATATACTGCATATCAAGATACTTCATGCCGGATTCACCAAAGAACTCCAGCTCCATAGGACGCATTACTGGGATACCTGTCTCATGAGAGGTTACAGCCATTGAATAAATATATGGCATCCACTCACACTTCTTTTCAGTAAAGAAACGTACTACATCACAGGATTCTTCATCAAAATTCCATGGAACACGGTAACTGGTTGAGCCATGCAATCTTGAGTGTGTTGAAAGAAGACCGAACTGGCACCAGCGTTTGTAAATATCTGGAGGAGCTGTCTGTTCAAAACCTGAAATATCGTGACTCCAGAAACCGAAGCCGGTCATGGCAAAGCTTAGTCCTGCGCGCAGGGTTTCTGCCATGGAAGGGTATGAAGCTGAGCAATCTCCACCCCAATGAACAGGGAACTGCTGGCAGCAGGCAGTTGCTGATCTGGCAAAAAGAATAGCTTCTCCTTCACCCTTCTTTTCCTTTAGGAAATCAAATACACACTTATTATATAAGTAAGTATAGTAGTTGTGCATAAGTACAGGGTCAGCACCATTATGGTATTTAACATCGATAGGAATTCTCTCGCCAAAGTCGGTTTTAAAGCAATCAATGCCTGCATCTAACAGCTGCTGAAGTTTGCTTTGATACCATTTGCAGGCATCAGGATTTGTAAAGTCAACTACAGCCATACCTGGATTCCAGTGGTCTGTCTGTCGTACGCCTCTTCCATCAGCACGCATAACCAGATAACCCTTTTCCCAGGCTTCCCTAAAAGTATCATTACCCTGAGCTATGTAAGGATTAATCCAGCAGCAGATTTTTAATCCCTTTTCTTCATGATATTTTTTTAACATCTCAGGGACATTAGAGAAGGTTTCACCATCCCATTCAAAATCACACCAATGAAGAGCCTTCATCCAGTAGCAGTCAAAGTGGAAAACTCTGAGTGGAATATTTCTCTCAGCCATACCATCTATGAAAGAGCTGGTGGTTTTTTCATCGTACACAGTAGTGAAGGAAGTTGATAACCAAAGTCCAAAGCTCCATGCTGGTGGAAGAGCAGGCTTACCTGTCAGAGTAGTATAGTTGCATAATACTTCTTTTAAATCCTGTCCATAGAAGAAATGATATCTTAGTTCTTCTCCAGGAACACTAAAACTAACATATTCAACCTTTTCGCTGGCTACTTCAAAGGAAACAGGTGAAGATGAGTCCACAAATACACCATATCCTTCACTGGTCATGTAGAAAGGTACATTTTTATATGCCACTTCTGAAGCGGTTCCACCATCTTCATTCCACATATCTACAACCTGACCATTTTTTACAAAGGCAGTAAACTGCTCACCAAAACCATACACGGTTTCACCTGGTTTTAATGAAAGCTCGTTGACCATATAGGGCTCCCACAGGTCAACCATGTAACCTGCTTCAGCTCTCATTGTTGAGGGCTGCTTGTTCGCTCTGATATATCCAAGATTTCTAAATCCACAGGAAGTAAGAATTTTTCCGTTTGCTTCAAATGAGTATGCAGCAGTATCTCTATCTATACGTAAGGTTAATGCGCCACATGTAAGGGTAGCTTCCTTATCAGTAATTGAAGTAGAATATTCAACTTTTGTAATATTGAGTGGGAATCGGGGTTCCTTGTTGTCATATGCTTCATAATGATATGCGCGGACCTGAATATCATTTATTCCACAGGCAGTAAATTCAACAGTAATAATGGGAACATCAAGGGCACCACCCCTGTTTAGTATGGGACGCTCAGGGCAAATTACTCTCAAACCCTGTGGGATATCTTCGACCACAAAAGCCTGGGATGCAAAACTTGCCTGAACACTTTCTTTTCTAAGCCAATAGCCTTCAGTAAATTTCATAATTATCTCCTTAACAAAAGAAAAAATCGTTTTCGTAATATAACAAAGATATATATTGTTTAACAGATAAATTCAAGCGGTTTCGTTAATTTCGTAGAATAAATCTGCCGGGACATCGCCCCGGCAGATAGTAAACTTTTTCATTAGGACACAGGACCTGCATGTGCCACTATGGTATTAACAATTGTAAAAATAAGAAAAAGGATTATTAGTTAGCACCTTCAATAGCTGCCCACTGCTCTGTTATAGCCTGAGCTGTTGCTTCTCTTGTAGCTGTTCCAGCAATGTAAGCCTGCATAAGCTCACCAAAGGTCTGATGGAAGCTGTCAGTACTGTAGCAGATATTTAAGTCGCCTGCACCATCTGTAGCTGAAAGAGCAGAACCCTGTTTGATTACTTCAAATTCGCTCTCAGAATCTGAAAGGATAGGAGGAACAACACCGGCTACATCATTAAACCATGCCTTACCATAATCTGATGTGTACCACCAGTTGATAAAGTCCATAGTAGCTTTAAGCTGTGCAGAGTCTTTATTTACACGAAGTGCCTGGTCTGAACCAGCGATAATTTTGGCATCTGCCGGGTTGTCACTTACAGGATATGCAGCAAAACCAAGTTTGAAATCAGGATTGATGCTCATAACATCACCCTCAATCCAAGCGCCCTGTCCAAGTGTCATAGCGCATTCACCATTAGCAAGAGCAGCTTCTTCGTTAGCAAGAGCAGTTTCAAGAGGCTTGTCATCGCCATACTTTACAGCCAGGTCAATGAAATCAAACCAGTTGTTCATAAGAATAGGATAATCAGCAACTGTCTTTTCTCCCTTTACGATAGAAGAAACTAATTCAGCAGATGTAATGCCAGCTTCTCTGGCTGCTGCATTTACAAAGGTCTGACCACAGTGCTTAAATACCCACCACTCAGCAAAACCTGTTGTGAAAGGCTTGTAACCAGCTGCAGAAATCTTTTCGCAGGCAGTCTTCAATTCGTCCATTGTCTTAGGGAAAGAAGCAATGCCAACTTCTTCAAAGATAGCTTTGTTGTATACAATACCAAAGTAGTTACCCTTGATTGCTATACCATAGAGTCCATCACCTGTTTCAGGGGATTTCATCATAGCTGCAACTGCGGGATCAATTGTAGATTCCAAAGCTTCACCAGTCATATCGTATGACCACTCTTTGTAAACATCAATTTCCTTTCCTGATGTGGAAGAGAAGATATCAGGAACTTCACCAGAATTAAGCTTAGCCTTTAATAATGTTGGATAGTCATTCTGAGTTGTCTCATAGTTAATTGTTACATTGGGTGCAACTTCGCCATATGCATCAATAAGCTCATTAATAGCATCAGCATATTCAGGAGAAGAGATAAACATATAAATTTCAGCTTCTTCATCACTGGTTTCCTCTTCGGCAGCTGGAGCAGCTTCTTCCTTTGCAGGAGCAGCTTCCTCGCTGGCAGCAGCATCTGAGCTTTCAGCAGGGGCTGCACTCTGACCACATCCTACCAATAATGTGGCTACCATAGCTGTACTTAAAAGTACACTTAAAATTCGTTTCTTCATTTGAAACCTCCCTTTCATTAAATAATTTAGATATTTTGGACCCTATATCTCTTTTGTATGTTAAAAGCAAAAGCTTTTTAACCTTTTACGGCACCTGCAACAACACCGTCAACAATGTATTTTTGCAGGAAAATAAAAATAATAATTGAAGGAACCACAGCTAAAACCATTGCGGTCATGGCATAGTGCCATTTTGTATTCATCTGCCCAATAAAAGTATATGCAGCCAAAACAAGGGTCTTTGTTTTGTTGCTGGAATTAACCATCAGCAGAGGAAGCAGGAAATCGTTCCATATCCACATTACATCCAGAACTATGACGGTAACGGTTACTGATTTTAGCAATGGGAAAATAATACTAATAAAAGTCCTAAAGGTACTGGCGCCATCAATAATTGCACTTTCATCAATTTCTTTTGGAATAGTCTTCATAAAATTGAAGAAAATAAAAGTTGCCATTGGGATTCCAAAACCCCAGTACTGAACCCCCAGACCAAATCTGCTGCCAGAAAGGTGAATAACGTTCATGGCTTTTAATAAAGTAATCATGATAGTCTGGAAAGGAATTAGCATAGGCGTAATTACTATCAGATGGGCGATGGATGTAAAACGATTCTTTCTCCTGTCCATTATGTATGCAGCTATAGAAGAAAAGGCCACTATACCCACAATACCAGTACAGGTAATAATTACATTATTGGTAAAAAGCTTCACATATTTTATTTTTTTAATTACATAGGTGTAATTATCCCAGGCAAGAGTTGTAGGAAGAGCAATTGCATCGGAAACAATCTCGCCAAAGGGCTTAACCGAATTCATAAACATCAAATACACAGGATAGATATAGATGATGGATATGAGTGTAACTGCCAGAATAAGAACCCATTTTCTAAGGGCGCGTTTTGTAGTTATTTTCATTACAAATCTACCTCCTTGGTGCTAAATAGCTTTAGTACAGCCTGTGTAACTATCAGAACAAACAGGAAATAGACAATTGACTCGGCACTACCCATTCCATAGCGGTTATTTGTAAAGGCATCCTTATATATCTGCAGTGTAACTGAATATGTAGATCCTCCAGGACCGCCTTTTGTAAGAGCCAGAATAATATCAAATACTTTTAATGCATTTGTAAGGGACATAAAAATACAGGTTGTGAAGGAGGGACCAAGCAAAGGCAGCGTTACCTTTGAAAACCTTTGCCATCCAGTGGCTCCATCAACAGTGGCGGCTTCCAGCACATCAGCAGGAACGGCCTGAAGGCCTGCAATATACAGAACAATGTAAAAGCCTAACTGCTGCCAGATACCTACAAAGACTACCGAATAGAAGGCAAGCTTTGGATCACCAAGAAAAGAAAAATTCCAAAAGCCCCAACCGGTAATGTCAGCAAGCTTTGAAAAGCCCTGAGTAAAAATGAATTGCCAGATAAAACCAACAATTGTCATACTCATTATGTAGGGAATGAAAAAGATTCCCCTGAAAAAATTGGCCAGTTTGAATTTCTTTGTTAGTGCTACGGCAAGTGCCAGCGCAAGCACGTTGGAAAAAAGTGTAAATCCAAAGGTATATTTTGTTGTAAACCAAAGAGAATTCATGAATTCGCCTTTGGAAGAAAACAGGGTCTGGAAATTACTAAATCCAACAAACTTCGGTGCTTTGGAAATACCATTCCACTCAGTGAGAGAATAATATCCACTCATAACAAAGGGAATATAAATCATAACTGTTACAAGAAGAATTGCAGGAATAATGTATAAGAAATTCTCCGCATATTCTTTTAATAGACGTTTTTGTTTCTGTGACATGTTACCCCCAAATGTGTCATATAATTTGTATAAATAGTGCTTGTAAAATCATCATAATCTATGCAGACTGCATAATAAATGCAATAATTTGAACAAAAAAGGGTAAAATATTGAACAATTTACGACTATTGTTTAGAATGAGAATTATGAGTACTGTGAAGCATTTAAGAGACAAATTTTATAAAATACCAATGTGGATGCAGGTGTTTTCACTGGCCACTATTACGGGTGTATTTCTGGTTACTATCCTAATGGTTCAGGAATATTTGGAGATACGTGGACAGTTAATTGAACATAGGCTTGATTCTCTTCAGAAGCTTGTTTCGGCAGAGAATCTTAACCTGGAAACCTATATTGAAGACCTGTCAGACTATTGTGTTCAGGGATGTTATGACAATAGTTTTCTCAAGGTAATTGAGAGCGGCAGGGATCTTTCCGATAAGGATGAAAATTACTTAAAGGAACAGATAAAAGTATATTTCTATTCCCGTTCAGATATTAATGAATACACACTTTATCTGACAGAACCAGGACTAAAGTTTGTTAAAAATATGAAGGACAAGCAGATTTTGCAGACAGATTCCACAGATATCAGGAACGAAGAGTTTTTTAGAGAATGTACAGGAAAAAGTGGTTATCAGTATATTAGTGCTGATGTGGATAACAGAGACAATTCCCTGTTTAAATATTACCATTCTATCCTGAATTTTAAGACAAGGGAAACCATAGCTGTTACAGAGATTCTGGTGGACAATGCATTCTGGAAGGATTTACTAAAGAATCATGAAATTAAGAACGAAATACTTTGTCTCTACACCAATGATGGACAGTTAATTAAGTCTACAGATGATGATATCATTCAGAATATTCCTAAGCAGGAAGTAATTAATCTGATTAATTCAGTACGAACAAAAGAAAAAGTAAATCTTCAGGGTAAAAATTATTTTTTAATTAAGGATAGTTCAAAGAAAAACAATATTTCTTTCATGGTTCTAATTCCTGTCAGCTCTATGACTTCCGAATTGAAAGCAGCAGTGATAAAGACCATAATTATCGGCTTGATACTGATACTGATTGCGTTGGTTGTAATTCTTATAATTGCCAGATATTTGACAAAACCTCTAAGTGAGCTGTCAAAAAATATGGAGCTGGTAGGAAAAGGAGATTTTTCTGTAAAGGACAGTTCGGCCGGATCCATGGAGATCTCTCTATTATCTGACAGCTTTAACGAAATGACAGATAAGATACAGGAACTGATTAAATCAAATTACGTATACAAAATCAATGAGAAGAATTCACAGATTGTAGCTCTGGAGGCTCAGCTTAATCCACATTACCTGTACAATACCCTTCAGGCAATATCCACAGAGGCCCTCATGAATGATCAGAAGCAGATATACCAGATGATAAATGCACTGGCCAGTGGACTAAGATATTCAATTAAGGGTGAGGGAATGGTTCCGCTGGAAAAGGAAATGGAATATGTAAAGAACTATATTTACCTGCAAAAACTTAGGATGTCGGACAAACTTAATTCAACTATCAGTATTGATTCTGGTGCTGAGCAGATACATATTCCAAAGATATCAATTCAGCTGCTAGTTGAGAATGCTATTATTCATGGAATTGGAAACATTAAGGATTCTGT
>DCIJ01000080.1:0-136 GCA_002315945.1 Lachnospiraceae bacterium UBA1729
TTAGAAAATTCAACAGGAATAACCCATCAGACAATGCTTGCAATTGTAGGATGTTGTGAGTAATCACATAAATATTCATTTCTGCTTGACTAATAATAATCATGAAGCGGATTGCCCTGTCAAGGGCATGCCGCGA
>DCIJ01000080.1:224-4127 GCA_002315945.1 Lachnospiraceae bacterium UBA1729
TGAATAATAGTGTCGCAGATGCGACGTTTATTTACAAAGATTTATTTGTTTGAAAAATAATGCCAACGTTTAGTTTACAGAAACTTTTTTCGAAAAAACTATTGACATACAAATACATAAGTAGTATTTTATACAAGTCGCTTGCAACGAGCGATTGAACGAATGGGATCTTAGCTCAGCTGGGAGAGCATCTGCCTTACAAGCAGAGGGTCACAGGTTCGAGCCCTGTAGGTCCCATTTTTTATGAATATGGCGAGATAGCTCAGTTGGCTAGAGCATGCGGTTCATACCCGCAGTGTCGAGGGTTCGAATCCCCCTCTCGCTACTAAAGAAGTAAGGAGTGTCCGAAAGGATGCTCCTTATTTTTTTATAATAAGTCGAATTTCCTTATAGCTAT
Source organism: Lachnospiraceae bacterium UBA1729 (assembly GCA_002315945.1). Taxonomy (GTDB): domain Bacteria; phylum Bacillota; class Clostridia; order Lachnospirales; family Lachnospiraceae; genus UBA1729. The sequence goes on from DCIJ01000080.1 coordinate 622, forward strand.
ACTGATGTGGTAAAAATGACCGGCAATAGCAAAAGCACTCTTATAAGAGCAAGAAAAAGGAGCTGATGTTTATTCAGCTCCTTAAATCTCAGATATTAGATAAATCCTTGATAGGACATTTGAGGCTATGTTTAATCAATAAGCCATTTCTTTTAATACATTTTCCTCAAAATATGCATCCAGATATTGTGGTCCTGCATATTTGGGGAACTCTGCCGGAAGTTCTGTTTCTGCATTTACCACTCTCTCATATACAATCTTTCCAATTTTGTACTGGAATTTAATTGTAAGGTCTGGTCTTGCTTTAATTGCTTCAAGAAGATAATCTGGGAAGGTATTGAATACTCCATAATCAATACAAATGGTTGCGCCATGTACTTCGCCCTTAATCTTCTTTACTGCTTCATCACTGGCAAAATAATAGGCACTTACCGGCTGTACTGGATAATCATCGTCAATGTGTCCACATTTTACACATTTATGAGCTTCCTTACCATCCGTTGTCAGTGTTGGCTTCTGAATAACCGTCCAGACATAGTCATGATGACATTTTTTCTTTTCTTCTTTCTTAACGATTGTTTTGTTCTCGCTCTGTCCATCACCACTTCCACCACTAGGACCATCTTCCCAGATGGCAAATAATGTAGTGTCTGCATTAACATCAATCGTTCCTGTTATTATACTTCCTAATGCACTGGTAGCCCATCCCTTGAAATGTTTATCCGATGGTGCTGTAAAAGTGCAAGGTGGCAGTGTATAGCTTCCTGAAACACCTGTCACATTAGACATTGTACCTGAGCCACCATTTGCTTCGAAAGATACTGTGTAAGTAACTACATCTGCAATACTCCAAGATTTATTTACTGTTCCGGTATAATTTCCTGCTCCGGTTACTGTTATCGTGTAATTTCCATTAGCTGTCTCTGAAGCTGTATTCCCACTCAATGTGTAGTCTGTTGTAACAACAAGTGTTGTAGCGCCATCCTTCACTGTCACAACTGGTGCATGTCCGCTTCCATCATTTATAAACGTACTCTGGTCAAGAGATACCATGCTGTCTGTAAGTGTCTTCGCATTTACTGTAACATTTACATCCTTTGTGGTTAATGCATATGTTGAGGTCCCACTGGCTGTAATTGTTATTATCGTACTTCCCTTTTTCTGTATCGTTAGATTTCCTGACGCATCCACATCCACAACATCTGTTGCTGAACCTGACTTTATGGCATAACTTAAGGTTCCGTCACCTGTAGTAAGGGTTGCTCCTACGCTCTTTCCCGTGTCTCCGTAAGTTACTGTTACATCACTTGCTGTAATTGTCTGCTCAGGTTTATCTGTAATCGCAAAATCTACATTAGCTATATGAGTATGAAAAATTATTTTGGCTGTATATGTTCCAATTGCGGTAGGCGCTGTCGTACTCGCTGAATATGATGTCGATCCCCTGCCTGTGTAATTTATTTCAGGAACTGTAAATCCAGCAGATACCCACTCTGTTGTATCGCTCAAAGATGCGCCATCGTAGCTACTGCCGGTATAGACCATATTATTGGCGGTTAGGGTAAGGGATGCCACATGATCAGCATCAACTAACCCGGTAGTACATCCTGAAGTACAGTATACTATTAAAGTATCATCTGTTGTATTAGTCGTTTTGGTTCCATAGTGCCATGTATGAGAATGAGCTTGTGCCATACTTGCATACACTACCTTTGAATCAGAACTCTTCATTTCTACCCATATCTTTGCATTTGTCAAGTTACCAATGCTGCTTAGATCAACCGTACCTGTTGAAGAAAAAGCTTTCGTATATATCTTGTCACTTGTTCCGTCATTGTACTGTACACACAAGTAAACCGGCTAGCTGTCCTCACTGGATTTTATAACCCTTACGCTATTTTCATCATATGTTGCACTACTCTTAATCTTTGTAGCATCTATAATTCTAAAATTCATTGTATCATTAGCTGCCACAACTGATGTCGTATCAGATGTTGCTACCGGTGCAGCTGATGCAAAGAGACCAGATGATAGATTCAGATTAAATATAGGAAGTATTGAACCAGTTGAACTATCTACATCACGCCCATCGACTATATACGAACCCGCATAGGGCCAAAAAGTATATGCCTTTGTTGCATTATAGCTGGAACGTAGCCAAAAATAAGCAGGAAACCCGGAAATACTTCCGCCGTTTGATTTCCAAGCATTTATCGGAATTTTGAACTGATTACTTGAACCAACTTTGAAATTCGAGTAATCTGAACTATTTCCGTCTGGAAGATACAGATAACTATTTGCTGCTCCTGATATAGTCACAGGCTGTACATATGCTTTTGCATCCGCACCGAATATGGTATTGACATTGTATGTTTTTTGTGCAGTGGAAAGACCATCTAAAGAATCATTCAACCCTTTAACAAGATAGCTTGTTGAATACGTTGATGAACTATCATCAAATTTCGATGTTCCTATCGGTAATTGAGATAATAACACCAATGTATCATTTCCACTCACTGTCTCATTTCCAATAACAAACCAGGTTCTCCCTGCATAATTTGCCTTTTGAAAAGTAGTTCCTGATACATAATAAGGTGCATCACCAATTCCAGCAATTCCCTTTAAATCATCATTCGTCCAAAAAGTGCCTGTACTTGGAGCATTGACTGTTCCTGCAGCATAAACCTTCTGTAATGGCTGTGGCAAAACGAAGGAAACTACCATCAAGACAATCGCAACAAGTATTCTTATAAGCCGCTTACATTTTTTCTCTGTACCTTTTATAAAGTATTTTTTGTTCATTTTAGCTGGTCTCCTTCAACACAGTTCTTTCATTATCTCTACAATCACAATCATAGATTGATACAATTGATTAAGTATTTATTTTAAAGCCCCTTTATTTACTGTTTTTGTGAATAGGGCATAGGCTTCGAATCTCCCTCTCGCTACTAGAAAATCCCTCCTCAGACTGTTCTGAGAAGGGATACAAATTCAGTAAAATATTGTACTCCGCGAGCTTATTTTTTAAGCACAGAGAAGGTGGTGGGATACATGCTGGCAAGCTTTGCAGGCCCGTACCAATCCAGGTCCGCAGAAACCGATGGTCCACCAGGTATAGAGGTCACGAAGTGCTTGCCCTCATAATCATATTCAAGGAAAATAGTCTTGCCAGTCAGTTTTTCATTCTGCAGCTTGCTCATAAATTCTTTTGAAAAGCTGTTGTAGTATTTGCTGACAATATTGATAGAGTCTGTGTCGTCATTAATTTGCTCAATATCCTTAGTAAGCTCACTGAGCAGCGCATCAGCTTCTACTCGTGAAGCTGGTGGCTCTGGTGTGGATGACTTGCTCCTACTCTTACTACTCTTTCCGGATGATCTGTGGCTCCCGTCACCACTGTCCGAGCTGTCACCACTGTCCGAACTGCCACCACTGTCCGAGCTGTCAGCAATAGCTACATCTAACACATTAACGCCTTGCGTTGCACAGGCTGCTTCACCACCCAA
>DCIJ01000080.1:4260-5812 GCA_002315945.1 Lachnospiraceae bacterium UBA1729
CAGTTACATGCTTAATCTTAAGTGTTTCAATTCCGTTAGAAGGTGAAAACGTACTTCTACTAAAGTCAATACCATTAAATTTGTCAGCATCATCTATTATTACAGTCTTCAAACTATTACAATTACTAAATGCATAAGAGCCTATCTTTGTAACATTACCTGGAATTTCGATAGTTTTCATTTTGCAGGACAGGAATGCACTAGCTCTAATAGTAGTTAATGAATCAGGAAGAATAACTGTTGACAAGTTCGATGCCCCGGAAAAGCATTCAACGCCTATCTCCTTAACTCCCTCATATATTTCAACTCTTTCGAGGTTTGGACAGTTTATAAATGTTCGTCTTCCGGTTGAAGTTATTTCCCCTCCGTCCGGTTCAATTACAACTTTTTTTTATATCACTATAAAACGAAGACCATTCATTGGAATAATAATTATTGTTTGTGTCACCAGGGATAGTTCCATGCCCCGAAATTGTCAGGGTCTGATTAGAATCAGAATACGACCATGTTACATCACCATTAAGTGTGCCTGAATCGTCTGCCAACACTGTCATCCCAGAGGACAGCATCACAATACTTGTGGCAATCATCATTGTATTTAATATTATTCTAATTATTTTACTCACAGTTATCTCCTCTTGTACTAATTAGCATCTAACAAAATATCTAACAAGTCATTGGTCATTCAAAACAAATAATAATTATACATAGACCTGTATATATTTGCAATAAAAAAGCCTCTCCCAATATTTCTAAATCCTGACATTTGAGTTGACATTTGTGTTGGCATTTGCGAACTCCCCCTCCTACTGTTATAATTTGCTCCATACGAATTGGCGCCCTGATAAGGACGCAGGTGGCGCCAAATAAAGAACTAATTAAGGCTCAATATGAAACTATTTAAAAATGTAATTATCACAACTCTGCCTGTCATGGCGGGATATATAGTGCTAGGCACCGGCTTTGGCATACTGCTTCGGGTAAATGGCTTTGGCCTTGGATGGGCCCTGCTTATGAGCATACTAATCTATGCAGGCTCCATGCAATATGTAGGAATAAGCCTCATTGCCTCCATGGCAAGTCCCCTGACCACTGCCCTCACCACCCTCATGGTCAATGCCCGCCATCTTTTTTACGGCATTTCAATGATCAACCATTACAAAGGGGCTGGCATAAAAAAATGGTATCTTATCTTCGGGCTCACTGATGAGACCTACTCACTGGTCTGCAATGGTGACTATCCTGAGGGCACCAACAAACATACCTTCTGGCTGTTGGTTTCTCTGTTCAATCAGTGCTATTGGATTACCGGAAGTATTATCGGCTCATTGTTAGGCTCAATAATTAAGTTTGATACTGCGGGAATTGATTTTTCAATGACGGCCCTGTTTGTGACAGTATTTGTAGAGCAGTGGCTTTCAACCAAGGAACACAGGCCTGCACTGTTTGGGCTGGCCATTTCAACCATATGCCTCATCATTTTTGGAAGCAGTAACTTCCTGATTCCGGCCATGATTCTCATATCTGTGGCACTGCTGTTGTTAAGACCTGT
>DCIJ01000080.1:5995-7343 GCA_002315945.1 Lachnospiraceae bacterium UBA1729
CCTAAAATAATAGATTACCTAAGCAACTTTTTACCCTATCCAATCATTGCAATGCTGGTGGTGTACTGCCTCAAGGAGGTCAATCCAATTGTCGCCCCCCATGGCATACCTGAGTTGCTCGGAGTGCTGTGTGTAGCAATTTTGCATATTTGGAAACGAAATACACTGTTAAGCATAGTGGCTGGAACCGTATGCTATATGCTGCTGATTCATGTCTTCTAAAGTAAACCCATGTGCTGCTTTGTTTTGCACGCGGTGTTATGTAAACTTCTTAATTCAGAACAAATCCAGCGAACTGTCCAGATATATTTTTTCTCTAACATTCAGCTGATATTCCGGCCTGGTCATATAATATAGCAGGAATTCCAGCACAATTGCGCTTCCCAGGCTTCTGCCTTCCAGCTTAAAATTACTGAATCCCTTTGGCAGATATGTGTCTCTAATATCCTCAATTCCAATGAACCCGGGATTTTTCATAGCTCTGGAAAAAACATATCCTTCTTTGGCATATGGAGAGGTGCACACATGGTCCTCACACTCGATTCCCAGGACCTTCTTACTTACATTCTCATAACACATTTTTCTATCTTTGCATCCAAAGTTACAACATTCATTGCACAGGAATTCAACCTTATCCTTTTGATAAGTAGACAGAGTCTGCAAATCATCCAGACGCTTATTAAGTCTGAAGTCAGGCACAACATAGCTAAATTCCTGTCTGTCCAGCTCCTTTTTTAGCCTGTCAAATTCAGTAATAACCTTGGTTGTGGAGGAGACAAAATACAGCGTGGGATATTTTTCCTTTATATAATTCAAAAGCAAATCGGAATGAACTATCACTCCGTTCTTCACCTGGTCATTGTTATCCTGGGCCAGAGCCTGCAGCAGCCTGTTGCATTTTTTGTCAGACAGATGCTCCTTTTCAAGCAGGGAATTGCTGAAGGTCAGTCTGGCGGAGATGTTGTACTCCTTCACCAGAGCAAGCACTTCATCCATGTCATTTTCTCCAAAGCCGACACGGCCGCCACCCCACAGGCAATCGTAGGGGGCCCCATAGATTGAGCCAATGTCGCACCAGTCATAGAAGTATTCTGGATGCTCAAAAAAACAGGGCAGAAAAACCCTGTATAATTCATAAAATTCAAACAGCCCGGGCAGGTGATAATGTGCCATCACTTTTTTATCCTTTTGTTCCATTTTTAACCTTTGGTCCGTTACCCCTTGTTTAGGCATCCTTACCATCCTCTGTCTTGATTCCGGCAATAACCACGCCCAGAATTACAAAAACTATTCCTGCTATCATTCCGACCGACATCACCTCATGGAACACGACCAGTCCCACCAGGGC
>DCIJ01000100.1:0-2065 GCA_002315945.1 Lachnospiraceae bacterium UBA1729
TCATCGGATACTGTAACTGCGCTGATATCCGCATCAGTCTTGCCTGCGCCGATGCCGACCTCGGACAGGATATCCGTAAGCTTTACAGTAGTATCTCCCTCCAGGACATACTGCAGGCTGTTATAGGTAAACTCTACGACATAGTAGGAGAAGCTGTCGGTTTCCACCGTAATGACAGTCCCCTCAGATTCTTCAGAAGCTTCTGCATCCAGCTTCTCAGCGGTCAGGTCTTCGTCATCTCCCTTGACATGGTATACGTCGGTTTGAATATCCTCTGCGATTGTCTTGCCAAGCAGCTGGAAGCTTACTTCCACGTTACCTTTGCCGGTATCCGGTTCCACTTCCTCACCTTCATACAGGACCTTAATATCAAACACATAGGATTCTGCAACCTGGGCATCTGCCTCTCGTTCTTCCTCTACGACTTCCTCGATATTTTCAATAGTCTGTCTCCTGGTTACCTTCTGCACGGAGAGCTCTGCGCCCTTAGGGAATACGCCCTCAGGAGCCTGGACGTGGATCTCAACACCGTCCACTACCGCTGTTGCATCAAAGGCCTCGGATGATTCTTCTGATGCTTCTGTAACTTCAGTTTCCTCAGTTTCCTCGTTCAGTTCTTCCTCTTCAGAAGACAGACTCATGCCGCAGATTTCACAGGTATCCCCTTCCTGTTCCTCATGGACACATTCATAGTCACAAACCGTACATGCTCCCGTCTCTGTGTTCCAGTCATGGTCGTCCCCTTCTTCATGTACACCCGTTGCATAGGTGGTCAGCTTACCCACTGACAGGCTGGAGATTACCATGGACAGAGCAAGGACGATGCCAAGCAGGCTCTTCCCATTTATGCCGCTGCGCCTTTTCTTTGTTATTCTTTCTTTGCTTTCCTTCATGGAATAAGTTCCTCCCTTTTCTTTCCGGACCATTGCCCCGCAAATCCCAAATTGGATTTGCAGTAGCTTACCGGGCGGTCATGCCACCTTCCCAGTATTATTCCACGAAAGATTCATTCTTTCATGCGCTTATCCGCAAGATAAAATGATTATTATGAAGTAAAATATAGGTAAATCAGATGCTAAACAGCCACCATATATTTTCGAAGAGGATAGACCATGGAATATTTGACCGTCAGGGAAGCTGCATTAAAATGGAATATTTCGGAAAGAAGTGTACAGAATTATTGTTCAAACAACAAAATTCCCGGTGCAAAATGCATCGGGAAGCAGTGGATGATTCCATCATCTGTCGAGCGACCTGCTGACGGAAGGACCAAAAACAGTAAGCAGCAGGTGGAGATTTCTACATATCATTTTCCTCTGTATGTCCACTCGGGCCACTACGCAAATAAAGAGGCGCTGAGCGACGAGGAGCGTATGCTGTATGATGCTGAGATTCTATTCCTCACCGGAGAATACTATGAGTGCATCCTGAATTGCAGACAGCTGCAGCGTGAAGCAGTTTCTCCAAGCGTCATCTTTGGCAGCCACTGCACCATAGGATACGCCGCCATGCTACTTGGTCTTTACACAGAATACCAAAGAGCCGTTCGTTCCATGAAAAGGATTATACGAAAAGAAACGACACACAAGGCCGATTACGAGCTGCTTCTGGTCGGATTAGTCGCTCATGTTACAAGAAATTATTCTATGGTTTCAAAGATGGAAACGGACAAACTTAGTTTTGATGCCCTTTACTACTACAGATATCTGCTCATGCTCTCCGCTTTCGTGAGTTTAACCATAGAAAACAGTAATACCATTCATTCCTTTCTCACTTTGTTACGGGAGCTTGAAATAAAAGGAATTACACCTACTGCCCTCTGCGTGAATTGTATGCTCTCAGCATTTTACAAACGAATTGGTGATTTGGCCAATCAGAGATTATATATCCAAAAGGCATGTGATCTTGCAGCGCAAACACATTTTACCAGCCTCTTTATAAAGTACTACTTTATACAGTCCAAGCTGATGGACCAATTCTTATCAGAATATGACAACGATTACAAAAACATGCTGAAAAGAATCGAGGGTGACACTATGCTAAAATGGCTTGTCATCCACAAACT
>DCIJ01000100.1:2076-8425 GCA_002315945.1 Lachnospiraceae bacterium UBA1729
TCCAGTGGGTTTGTGCCACTTCCGGAATTTACGGTTATGCAAAATGAAATTTTAGTATTAATGCCTGGATCAGTTCCGCTTGAAACCATTGCAAAGATCAAAAACATTCCAATTGAAACTGTTGAGAAAGAAATAAGTGAAATACTTAGAATCAGTGGTGTGAAATCCCTTAATCAATTAACAAAATATGCCAGGGAACGGTTCAAAGAAATGGATGAGCATGTTCAAATTTCGGACAAAACTTGATAAAAGGTCCTGTTAGAATGCAAACAGGAAGAAGCACAACGCTTCTCCCTGCTACTAATAACATATAGTCCTTATCTTTCGATTTCAAAGATGTGCATCTGCTCCTGAAGCTCATCAGATAGATGTGCAAGCTCATCGAGGTCGTGAATAACACCCTTCATCATTTCATCCTGCTCTTTGGCAGCTATTGATACGTTCTCCGTATTTGTAGAAACGTCCTCTGAAATACCAGCCATATGTTCAAAATTACCATTGAGTGAAGTCATACCTGCACGTACTTCTTCGGTTACAGAAGATACATCAACCATTTCGCTTGAAATTTGTTGTATTTTATTGATGATATCTGCAAAGCTTTCTTTAGTCTCAGTAGCAAGTACCATACCTTCCTGAACTGATTGATTTCCTTCTTCTGTCTTTTCGGCGCAGTTACTGATACATTCTTGAATCTCTGTAATAATCTTTATAATATCCCCAGCGGCATCACGCGACTGATCTGCAAGACTTCCGACTTCGCCCGCAACAACGGCAAAACCTTTGCCCTGCTCACCAGCTCTAGCGGCTTCGATAGCTGCATTAAGAGAAAGCAGATTTGTTTGAGAAGCTATATCGGCAATCAACTGAACAACGTTTTGAATTCCGTCCGACTTCTTTTCTAACTCTTTGATTTGTATAAAAATATCAGATACGTTGTTTTTGATCTTAGCCATTTGATCTACGACAATATCTAGCTTTTTCGCTCCGCTTGATGCAGCAGAAGCTGTATCGGTAGAAGCCTGGGTGATGTTTCCGATTGCATTAGTAATGTTTTCCATTCCTAAATTAACCTCCTCTGTCATCTCAGAGTTGGTTTTTGTAAGTTCAACCTGCATACGCGTCTGGTCAACAGCACTTTCACTGCGATCAACTATATTGGTAGCTTTTTCCTTAGTGTTCTCGGCATTTTCGTTTAGACTTTGTGAAATGTCCATGATTTTGACCGCACGATCTTCGGTAGTAGCAATGAGTGTTGCAAGACTGTCTTTCATTTCATTCATAGAATTAGCTATTTGGCCAATTTCGTCTTTCTGATTTAGAACCTTGTCATTAATTTTTGCTTTGAAATTACCAGCCCCCATCGACTTACAAGCTTCCATAAGTTCTGAAAGTGGCTTTAACTGTCCTATACAGAAAACAAGTGTCAGTGCTGAAATAACTAGAATAGAAATAATGGCAATAATAGTCTGAGCATTACGAATCTTTCCAACAACGGAATCAACAGCTGAGTTAAAGATTCCAATATCCATAGATCCAAACTGACTACCGTTTACATAGATTGGGTACATGATATCATAGGTCCAGGCCTTCTGAACATCCGCATAAAACTGACTGTTCATAATAGCACCGCTGGTAGCGGCAGGGACTGAATAGCTTGTATCATCGGCATAGCTTTTTCCGATTTTTTCAACATCAGAGTGGGCAAGAGCTGCAACATCAGAGTCTACAACAACAGCATATGCAACGTAGTCATTTTTTGCGACAGTATCTTCGACAAATTTTTGTAATTCCTCTACGCTACCTCCGTTTTCGATAATTATTTCTGCCTGTCTTGCGAATTGTGCATCTTCATGAATAAACTGCTGTACCATACTTTCAGTTACATCCTGTCTGATGATCTTCATGGAAATCAACGACATAATAAGAAAGCCAATCAGAACTAAAATAGTTTCCAGTATGGTAATTCTAAATTTTATCGATTGTGTTTTCATTTAATTCCTCCTTGAAAAATACAATGATATTGTTACAATGTCACAATTATATCACAAAAAATGGATAATTCGATACGCATATTGCACAAAAAGTGAAATAAAATTCTTGCACTATCCTAAAAAATCGTTTGAAAAAGTTGCAAATTTCATACAAACTCCATTGGAAAAGTTGTAGGTGTGTGAAATAATACCTTTGGAAGTATCTATAGGATTACTTTTGGAGGTTACAGTATGAAAACAGTAATAATAGTTTCTCTAATATCAGGTTTCGTGGGCATATTCTTTATATATTTCATGTATGTTGTAATATCTGTTTGTTTTAGTATTGGGATGTATATCATAAGTAAAGAAAAAGACAGATTTGTTTGGTATGGTCAGCCATTAAATAGAACCTACGCAAAATTAATTCCTTATAATTCCTTTAAGGATATGCTTAAGGGCGGAATAAAAATGTCTTTGTACATGGCAGCAGTTGGCGCTGTGCTGGTTTTTATAGTATGTACATATCTAGAAATTAAGGGTGAGTTTAGATAATACTGTGTTTTTACATTCTGATTTCAAGCTTCAAAATGCTATACTTGGAGAAAAATTCTATTGAGGTGTTGGTTTGAACAGGGCAAAAAACAGAAATACTAATATGACAGCAGGAAGCATTACAAAGCTTCTGATTGTTTTTTCGATTCCTATGCTTATAGGAAATCTGTTTCAACAAATCTATAATGTGGTGGATTCAGTGATTGTAGGGCAGTATGTGGGTGCCAATGCCCTTGGTGCCATAGGAGCCACTGGATCAGTGACCTTTCTCTTTATCGCTCTGTGCAACGGCATAGGTGCTGGTGGTGGAATAGTGGCCTCCCAGTTCTTCGGAGCCGGAAAGACAGAGGAGGTTAGAAAGGCAATCACTAATGTGGCCTATTTTATGCTGGGCATTGCTAGTATTGTCTGTGTTGTCTCATATATTATTACGCCCTGGCTCCTGAGATTCTTAAAAACACCAGATGAAATCATTTTGGATTCCATAGTCTACCTAAGAATGATGTGTCTGGGAGTTCCACTGGTTTGTATCTACAACTATTTTTCCAACATGCTAAGAGCACTGGGGGACTCCAAGGGTCCCCTTTATTTTCTGATACTGGCCTGCCTGATTAATGTGGCCCTGGATATTGTACTGGTAAGGGGCTGCAACCTAAGTGTATTTGGTGCAGCACTGGCGACAGTTATTTCCCAGCTTATGGCAGGCATTTTTTGTGCTATCTATGCCACCAGGACAAATGAATTTTTTAGAATAAAAAAAGAAGATTTTCGTATTGCAACCGGGATTATTAAAGAAACAGCACGACTTGGCATACCTATGTCTATTCAGTTTGCGTTAATTGCAATTTCATGTATGGGATTGCAGTCGGTAGTCAATTCCTTTGGGCCGATTGCGGTGGCTGCCTTCACAGCCACCAGCAGAATCGAGCAGATTGTCCATCAGCCATATACATCCATGGGACAGGCACTGACTACATTTTCCGGTCAGAATTACGGAGCGAGAAGACAGGACAGAATACGCAGAGGCTTCTGGACGGGAACTGCCATGATGGCGATTATGAGTCTGGTGCTCCTGGTAGTAATGCAGGTGTTTGGAAGAGCCATTGTGTCTCTGTTCGTAAATGATGCAGATGTAATTGAGATGGGAGCAACAGGGCTTAAGATTACCAGCCTGTTCTATGGACTTCTGGGTATGATTTATGTAACAAGAGGTGTTCAGAATGGTATTGGAGATGCTGCCTTCGCATTTATTAATGGGGTAGTGGAAGTGGTTACCAGAATAGTATTCCCTGTATTTATGGTGGCAATGCCTATGTTTGGAGTATGGGGTATCTGGTGGTCTGCGGGCCTGGTATGGGCGATTAGTGCAATATTCTGCATTTTGCGGTACGTATACTATGGAAAACGAAAGATGACTTTCTTTGGTTGTTTATAAATATAACTGTCTACAATTGCTTTATCAAAACTTTTTCCTTGAATTGCTTCCTCGCTCTTCTTCCACGTTCATCCGAAAAGGTTATATCAATATCTTTTAGTCTCTTTGATATTTCTTCTTCGCTTTCATCAGATAGTCGATCGACATCACATAGTAAGTCCAAAAATTGCAATACTTTCGCATTCTCCTTAGTCACTGTTGTTTTTGGTTTTCTAAGTCGAATTATTTGGCCTTTGATATCTATATCCCTTACTTTAGCGCTTGCCTATATTTTACTTCATATTATTTTTTATCTTGCGATTATACGCATGAAAGAATCATTCACCCGTGGAATAATACTGGGGAGGGTGGCATGACCGCCCGGTAAGCTACTGCAAATCCAATTTGGGATTTGCGGGGCAAGAGTCCGGAAAGAAAAGGGAGGAACTTATTCCATGAAGGAAAGTAAAGAAAGAATAACAAAGAAAAGGCGCAGAGGCATGAATGGGAAGAGCCTGCTTGGCATCGTCCTGGCCCTGACAATGGTAATCTCCAGCCTGTCAGTGGGTAAGCTGACCACCTATGCAACGGGTGTACATGAAGAAGAAAACTGTGAAATCTGCGGCATGAGTCTGTCTTCTGAAGAGGAAGAGGGTGAAATCGTAGGATATGCAATTTATTTCCTGGACGTAGAGAAAGAGGATGCTTCGCCCTATTCTTATGAAGATTGGGAAGAAATGAAAGCATTTTATCAGATTTCGGATGTGGTATGTAATGTGGAATCTGCAGAAGAACCCATGGAAGATGAGGGGAAACTGTACACTTACCTTAAAGTGAATTTGAACTTGTCTGAACTGACAGAGGGTGAGGCGTCGCCGGCGGCAGTTTACATAATTATGGATGCGTATATAACCGGTATCGATGCGCCTGTTAAAACAACAGGGCTTGATTCGGATGCTGACTGTGGAACAACGGGTGTCAATATTACAAATATAGAATGGAAGGCTGGTGATAAACCATGTAGTACATATGCAGCCCCTTCCACAGCCTATACGGTATATGTCACATTAGAAGCCGAAACGGGATATCAGTTTGATTACACGCCATATGTAGAGATCAATGGAGAGGAAGCAGTAGTAGAAATAACAAGTATGGATTACACGCAAATCAAAGCTTCTTATACCTTCCCGGCAACAGCGGCTGCAGACTCGACGAAGAATTGGACTTACAATGCTGCAACCAATACCATCCATCTGACATATCCCATTCCAACGGAGTTTACACTAGGTAGTGCTGTCCCTGGGTTGTCTTACATTGATGGAGGCGATGAAACTGACAACATTGCAAGAGTAGGTGCAGTGTGGGGATGCCCCAATACCAGTGGTTTTGAATATCAAAACCGGAAATGGCATCAAGCAAACCTTATTTCTTCTACCTTTATTGCAAATCAGCAATATGGTTATATTATTGTGGGAAATGTGACTAGCACACACACTTCCGGCCAGTGGCCTAAAATTAAAATTAATGGAGTAGAATTTCAGAGCGTACATAGCAATGCAACGGAATGGTTTATCGTTGCAGACTTGGGAACGACAGACGAAACCGGAAATCTGAATGGTGGAGATTTTACACCAACAGAACCTGAACCATCAGAACCCGAGCCATCAGAACCTGAACCATCAGAACCTGAACCATCAGAACCTGAACCATCAGATAACCATAAGAAAGATTCAAAGGACAGTTCTTCTTCCCATTCCGGTTCCACTTCAACCGCCCAAACGACCACGCCGGTCAAGACCTACAACGCGGTGGAAAATACCGGAAAGGGCGGCGGCACCACGGCCAGCTACAATGGAGCCTATAGCGCAAATGCCGAGGGATCTGCCGGCAACCTAGGCAATCACAATAAGGCAACCGAGCCCTACAATGCAGACAATGCTACGACCACCGGATGGGCTCTGATCAAAAATGACATTGCTGCCAGATCTGTGGTCGATGCTACAAAGAAAACCAATTCCCTGGGGGATAATTATACCGTAGTCATGAACGGTGCCACCCGTGTGGATAACGAAGTTATCCGCAGCTTGCAGAGTAGTTTCGTTTCGAATCTGACCCTGGCTATGGAGAACGGGGCCTCCTTTGTGGTGCCGACCACTATCCTGAAAACCAACCCTGCTGGCATTCTGGCCAATGGCTCACAGCCTGACTTCTACCTGGATATCACCTGCAATACGACGAGGGATGTACAAAAGGGCATACTGGATACCCAGTTTGTGCCTCTCTCCACCATCAAGGCAAACCAGGGAGACGAAAGCTCCAGGATGATTGCGGTTCGAACCAACAATGCGGATATGAGTAAACTGGCAACCATAACCCTGCAGCAGACGGATCCTTCCAAGACCAAAGCCAG
>DCIJ01000027.1:0-453 GCA_002315945.1 Lachnospiraceae bacterium UBA1729
CTGTCTCAACGAAAGTAAATCCGTTGATACGTGAAATGATAAGAGCTGCATCTTTTCCAAGACCATTAAGGATAACTCTAAGGGGTTTCTGACGAACCTTGTTAGCCTTCTCAGCGATACCGATAGCACCTTCAGCTGCTGCGAATGACTCGTGTCCAGCTAAGAATGCGAAGCACTCTGTGTCTTCTTCAAGAAGCATCTTGCCAAGGTTACCATGGCCAAGACCTACCTTACGTGTATCAGCAACTGATCCAGGAATACAGAAAGCCTGAAGGCCTTCACCGATTGCTGCAGCAGCTTCAGAAGCCTTACGGCAATCCTTCTTGATTGCGATAGCTGCACCAACAATATATGCCCAGCATGCATTCTCGAAACAGATAGGCTGAATGCCCTTAATCTGATTGTATACATCAAGACCTGCATCCTTAGTAATCTTTTCAGCTTCCTCGAGAG
>DCIJ01000027.1:517-681 GCA_002315945.1 Lachnospiraceae bacterium UBA1729
TCTTCTTTCATATGATTCAAATAAAGCCATTTTTTTACCTCCTCTCCTTATTTAACTTCTTTGTCTGTTCTAGGATCGATAATCTTAACAGCATCAGCAACACGGCCATACTGACCACATGCCTTCTCGTATGCAGTGTTAGGATCGTCACCCTTCTTGATGAA
>DCIJ01000027.1:761-49418 GCA_002315945.1 Lachnospiraceae bacterium UBA1729
TACCTGTTACATAGCCTTCAGCCATTTCAAGATAACGAGGACCCTTCTTCAGAGTACCGTACATTGTACCAACCTGTGAACGAAGACCCTTACCAAGATCCTCAAGTCCAGCTCCTACAGGAAGACCTTCCTCAGAGAATGCAGACTGTGTACGTCCGTAAACGATCTGTAAGAAAAGCTCTCTCATAGCGGTGTTAATAGCATCACAAACAAGGTCTGTGTTGAGAGCTTCCATAACTGTAAGACCAGGAAGAATCTCACTTGCCATAGCTGCTGAATGTGTCATACCTGAGCATCCGATAGTCTCTACCAGTGCTTCCTGGATGATACCTTCCTTAACGTTAAGAGTAAGCTTGCAAGCACCCTGCTGAGGAGCACACCAGCCAACACCGTGTGTAAGTCCGGAGATATCTTCAACTTTTTTTGCCTGAACCCATTTAGCTTCTTCGGGAATAGGCGCACAACCATGATGTACACCCTGAGCTACTGTGCACATTTCTTCCACTTCTTTTGAGTAAATCATGTGAAAACTCCTTTCAAATAATATAGTTTTATTTTTCTAAGAAAACAGACTTTTGCCTCTTATTCTCAGTTAGAGTCTATTTTCTCACATATACGATTAAAAATCCATAAAAAAGTAACTTTTTTTCCAACAGTTCTTGTAACTTTTTTTTAACAGTTCTATTTTGCCCTGGCAAGAAGTTCCTTCATTTCATCAATGCTGAATTCATGGGCATTATTACAGAACTGACATTTTACTTCTACAGGTTTTCCATCAGCTATTATGCTATCCAGTTCGGTTGCACCAAGGCTTATCAGACTTTTTTCAACTCTCTCCTTGGAACAGTTGCATCTAAAGCCGGTGTCGCTTACTTCCTTGACATCCACATCAAGTCCCTTGAGCACTGTCGTGAGCATCTGTTCTGGTGTCATTCCACTCTTTAACATATCTGTAACTGAGGGCAGGGTTTTTACATTTTCTTCAATTTTGTCAATAACCTCATCAGGAGTAAAGGGCATCAGCTGAATGATAAAACCACCGGCGCAATTGACCGTATTGTCCTTGTTCATAAGAACCCCCAGCCCCACCATGGAGGGTGTCTGCTCACTAACCGCAAAATAGTAGGTCAAGTCCTCTGCTATCTCACCGGTCTGAAGTTCCACTGTTCCTACATAGGGATCCTTAAGGCCCATATCCTTAATAACCCGAAACATACCAGGAACAATACTGCCCCCAACATCCAGCTTACCATTTTTAGGGGGAAGCATCACGTCAGGATTAGCCACATAGCCCTTTACATATCCTGTAGAATCAGCAGTGACTGTGATACCCTTCAGCTCACCGGCTCCCATCACCTGCAGGGTAAGCAGGTCCTTCTCACTCTTTAACATGCGTCCCATCATGGCTCCGGCTGACAAAAGTCTTCCCAATGCAGCAGTTGCCACTGGACTTGTGTTGTGACGGCTTCTGGCCTCCTCCACAAGATTTAGAGACGTAATGGCAAAAGCACGTACCGCCTCATTGGCAGCAGTAGCTCTAACTATATAATCTTTCATTTCCTACCACCTTTCAGTACATTTTTCTTCACAGTACTGACAACGATAAATCTCTTTTTTCTCATCTGTCAACACAAACACATGAGGAAGCCCCTGCTCGATGGATGTGATGCAACGGGGATTTTTACACTTAACAACATTTTTAATCATCTTGGGCAGTGTAAGCTTTCTCTTTTCAACTATCTCTCCGGCCTTTATTACATTAACCGTAATAGTATGATCAATGAATCCAAGGATATCCAGGTTGAGGGTTTCAATATCACACTCCACCTTAAGAATATCTTTTTTCCCCATGGCATTACTGCGGGCATTTTTAATTATTGCAACTGTACAGTCCAGCTTGTCTAAGCCCAGGTGCTCATAGATTGCCAGGCTCTCTCCAGCCTTAATATGATCCAGTACAAAACCTTCTTCTATCTTACCAACATTTAACATGTCATCCTCCTACAATTAGCAAACCTCAATCCCCAACAGTCTCAATATCAGGGCCATTCTTACATATACACCATACTGGGCCTGTTTGAAATATACAGCTCTTGGGTCGTCATCCACCTCAACAGATATCTCATTAACTCTGGGAAGGGGATGTAAAACCAGCATATCCGGTCTGGCCATGTCGAGTTTTTCCCGATCCAGAATATAGAAATCCTTCAGACGAACATAATCTTCCTCGTTGAAGAATCGCTCTCTCTGCACTCTGGTCATGTACAGCATATCCAGCTCGCCAATCTTGTCCTCCAGGCGGATCACTTCCTCATACTCGATGCCCAGATCCTGGAGTGTCTCCTTCACATATGAGGGAATCTTCAGTTCCTCTGGTGAGATAAATATAAACTTGATTTTATCATATCTGGTCAGGGCATTAATCAGTGAGTGGACAGTACGTCCAAATTTCAAATCACCACACATACCAATGGTCAGATTATCAAGGCGTCCCTTAAGGCTTCTGATAGTAAGCAGGTCTGTCAGTGTCTGAGTGGGATGCTGATGACCACCATCTCCTGCATTAATTACAGGAATAGCTGACTTGGAGGCTGCCACCATTGGAGCACCCTCCTTGGGATGTCTCATGGCACATATATCTGCATAGCAGGAAATCACTCTGATAGTATCGGCCACACTTTCGCCCTTGGAAGCAGATGAGGAATTAGCATCAGAAAATCCCAGAATCTGTCCCCCCAGATTAAGCATAGCTGCCTCAAAGCTCAGTCTGGTCCTGGTGCTTGGCTCATAAAAACATGTTGCCAGCTTCTTGCCCTCACAGGCCTTGGCATACTTTGCAGGATTTTTTTCTATATCATTTGCTACATCAAAGAGCTGGTCCAGCTCCTTAGTAGAAAAATCCATTGGCGTCATAAGATGTCGCATAATATTCTCCTCTCTGTAAACAAAACATTTTCATGATTACCAGCTCTTTTCAGCAAATATTTCCTGATTTTCTGATGAAAACTGGCATAAATATAGGGAAGAATAAAAATTCTTCCCCCTTAATCTAATTCATAAATGTTAATAACTCTTCTGCTGTCTTTCGCTTAGGTGCAGCTGGCTCTTCAGCAGGATATCCAATTGGCATCAGACACATAAGCTGCATATCATCAGGAAGATTAAGCATTACACTTGCCTCTGCCTCATCAAAAATACCCTGAATAACTGTTCCCAATCCAGCCTCATGAGCAGCTAATGCAAAAGTCTGAGTTGCAATACCTGCATCAAAGTTCTGCCATCTGTCGCCCTTATCTGTTGTGTAGGAACCATCTCTCTCAAAACCAGAACGGCCTTCCTTAGCACATACAGCAATAAGCATGGGTGCTGAACAAACAATTTCACCATTATGAGGATACTGACTGAAGCATCCTTTGCCAATACGGTCCTTCAGGTCACCAGTAACAGCAATATATCTGGTAATCTGAGTATTCTTCCAGCTGGGTGCCATACTTGCGGCTTCAACAACTGCAGAAATAACTGAAGGTTCAATAGCCTGATCCTTAAACTTTCTTACGCTTCTTCTACCCTTAATGCATTCTAAAGCTTCCATACCTACTCCCTTTCTATTTTGGTTAATAACCTATTGCTATGCATTATAATAAAAATCCAATACAAATAAAAGAAATTTTTTAAAAAAATGCAACATTGTTACTGACCTCTCTGGTATGTATAATATTGAATAATATTTTATGGTCAGATCAGACCGGATATGTATAAGAATAAATAATATTTATGATTAGTTCAGATGGGAGTTGTTGAATTATGTTAACCTATGATTTATCAAAAAACAAAGGAAACAGCCTGTACTTATATATATACGAGTGCATTCGCCAGGATATTCTCACAAGAAAGCTTGAAGCTGGCAGTGCCCTGCCTTCCAAGCGTTCCTTTGCTGCAAACCTGGGTGTCAGTAATATTACTGTGGAAAATGCTTATGCCCAGCTGATGGCTGAGGGATATATTTATTCACTTCCAAGAAAAGGCTTTTTTGTCACTCCCCTTTCTGAGATGGAGGTGGCGAGCGAGTATGCTCCTAAACTTCTGGATGTTTCAGGACTGTCTGGCATTTCAGAGCCATACGATGTTTCAGCATTACCAGAAAACGGCACTAATCAGGAACAGTTTGATTTGACAGGACGTACCCTGATGCCAGACTCTTTTCCCTTCTCTGTGTGGGCAAAACTGACCAGAGAAATTCTATCCACTAGGCAGCAGGAGCTGCTGACTCCTCCCCCCAGTGGCGGAGTAGTGTCTTTGCGATATGCAATTGCCAACTATCTGAGGGCCTTTAGAAATATGTCCGTTTCACCAGATCAGATAATAATAGGAGCCGGTACCGAGTATTTATACGGGCTAATTATGCAGCTATTAGGATTTGACCGAATCTATGGAATAGAAAACCCCGGCTACTCCACTATTAGAAAGATTTACTCAAGCTATGATGCGAGGTGGGTTCCTGTCCTCATGGACACAGATGGAATCAGCCTTGAGTCACTATATGAGAGCAAAACCCAGGTTCTTCACACCTCTCCCAGCCATCACTTTCCATTGGGAAGTGTAACACCAATCAGCAGGAGGCAGGAGCTGATTAACTGGTTGTCAGAATCTGGCGACAGATACATTATAGAGGATGATTATGATTCTGAATTCAGATTAAGTGGCAAACCCATTCCCACCCTGAAGAGTATAGATACCACAGGTCGAATTATTTACATGAACACCTTTAACAAATCCCTGTCCAGTACGATTAGAATAAGCTATATGGTATTACCCCCCTCTCTGATGGAGCAGTTTAATAATCAGTTATCCTTTTACAGCTGTAGTGTTCCAACCTTTGAGCAATATACGCTGGCTGAATTTTTATCCCGCGGATATTTTGAAAAGCATCTCAATCGTATGAGAACACGCTATAAAAAAATAAAGGCTGCTCTCCTCTCCGAAATAAAAAATAATCCCCAGCTTTCCAAGGGAGCTATTTCTCAGGAAAACGGAGGATTACACTTTATTTTTAAAATTAATAATAGTCTTGATGATAATTATGTTATTAAAAAAGCTAATGGTAGTGGTCTGAAGCTTGCCAGCCTAAGCCAGTACTATCTGGACAGCTCTGACGTCGAAGTTCCAACCGGCTCCTTTATTATCAACTACTCCAGTCTGACCGAAGAGCAGATTCCTGCAGTAGTAAGCCTAATGGAAAGAGTTTTGTGCTAAGTCAGTTATCTGACAGATTATTCTGTGCCGGAGCAGTTAGTTTCCACACTCAACACTTATGCGGTTAAATATTCCCATGATTTCATCCGTGCTCATATTGGTTTTTTCATCGCCCACCTTATCAAGGATGATTTCTCCCTGATGCATCATTATGAGACGATTACCATACTCTACTGCATAACGCAGATTGTGGGTAACCATTATGGTCGTCACACCCTTACTCTCAACTATTTTTTTAGTTAACATCATATTGATTTCAGCAGTCTTGGGATCCAGGGCTGCTGTATGTTCGTCAAGAATCAGATAATCTATGGGAGTCATTGTGGCCATGACCAGTGCAAGAGCCTGTCTCTGTCCACCTGACAGTGATCCAACTTTTGTATGGAACTTGTCTTCCAGTCCCAGATTCAGATCAGCCAGAATGCTTCTATAGCTGTCGGCCTTAGCCTTATTTACACATTTTCCTAGTCCATATGGATTTCCTTTATTTTCAGCCAGTGCCAGGTTTTCCATTATTGTCATACTGGGGCAGGTTCCCTTAGCAGGGTCCTGGTATACACGGCCAATCTTTTTTGCACGTCTGTAGGCAGGGTCTGTCAGAATACTTTTTCCATCCACCAGAATGTCCCCTGCGTCAGGATCTATATTTCCGCATATCAGATTCAGCATGGAGGTCTTTCCTGATCCATTAGATCCAACCACTGCCACAAACTGTTTATCCGGAACAGCGAAGGAAAAATTATTAAACAGACACATCTCATTGACAGTGCCAGGATTATAGTACTTATTAATATTTTTAAGTTCTAACATTATCTTCCACTTACCTTCTTTTTGCGGTCACTTGCAACTACCAGAATTACCAGGAACAATACAGCGGTCACCAGCTTCAGATCGCTGCTGGCCAGACCTGCTCTGATTGCCAGCGCAACACATCCCTTATAGATGAGAGATCCAATCACTACGCTGGTTGTTACATTCCAAAGTGTAACTTTTTTAAAAATACTGGTTCCTATTATTACACTGGCCAGACCGATGACAACAGTTCCGGTTCCAGAAGAAATATCAAAGAATCTCTGCTGCTGTGAAAAAACTGAACCACTTAGTGTTACCAGACCATTTGCAATGGACAGACCCACAATTTTTACAAGGCCCTTATCAACCCCCAGGGAAGTAACGATTACATCATTATCCCCAACTGCTCTCAGCATAAATCCTGACTTGGTTCTCATATACCAGTCTAAAATCAGCTTGGTAAAAATTGTAATAATAAAAATAATTACTAAAGTTTTATAATTTGCAAGGCCATCTCCAAATATTCCATTAACCAGGCTGTTATCAAAAATTGTACTGCAGTTGTAGATAGGAAGATTTGCTTTTCCTGCAATTCTTAGATTAACCGTATACAATGCGGTCATCATAATAATACCGGACAGCAGGTCACGAACCTGCAGTTTTACGTGAATAAGTCCGGTCAGAATACCTACCATGGCACCTGCAATAAAGCTTACAGGCAAAGTAATCCAGGGATTCACCCCTTTTGAAATCATAATACATGTGATAGCCGCTCCCATAGGAAAGCTTCCATCAACAGTAAGATCAGGAAAATCCAGGATTTTATATGTTATGTAAACTCCAAGGGCCATAATTGCATATATTAGCCCCTGTTCAAAAACAGACAACACAAGTGCCATAGTAACTACCTCTAAAAATAAATATTATTCTACTACGATTTCATTAAAAGCTTCAGCTGCAGATGAAACCATATCAGCAGGGATTTCCATGCCTACCTTGTCAGCAGCTGCTGTATTGATGTAAAGGCTTGCTTCCTTGATTACTTCAAAAGGAATCTGATCTGCGGTTGTCTCACCCTTCAGAACCTTGGCAGCCATTTCACCAGTCTGCTTTCCAAGTGCAAGATAATCAAGTCCCATAGAAGCTACACAGCCATTCTTAACCTGCTCAACCTCTGAACCAAATACAGGAATACCAGCCTTGTTAGCCTCTTCCAGTACAGTCTGCAGTGCAGATACTACAGTGTTGTCTGTCAGGTTGGTGATACAATCAACCTTTGATACAAGGTCAGCTGCTGCCATTGGTACATCAGCAATAGTATTGATACCACTGTCAACAATTTCAAATCCATACTCACCAGCATGTGCTTTGTACTCAGCAATTGTGCTCTCTGAGTTTGTCTCAGATGTAGTAAACAGAATACCTATTTTCTTAGCTTCAGGCATCATATTTCTAATCATCTGAAGCTGCTCAGTTACAGGAAGTGCATCACTTGTACCAGTGATGTTACCAACTGCTGCTCCGCCTTCGCCTGCCAGTCCGCTGGCTACAGGATCTGATACTGCTGTAAAGATTACAGGAATATCTGTATTCATACATGAGTTATAAGCTGCCATCGCACTTGGTGTAGCAATTGCACAGATCAGATTAACCTTCTGTGATACATATGAATCAGCGATAGTGCTTGCTGTACCCATATCAGCCTGAGCATTGTCAAATAATACAGTGAGGTTTTCACCCTCTACAATGCCAGCTTCCTTAAGACCCTCAAGGAATCCTTCCTTACAGTTGTCAAGTGAACCATGCTCAGCAAACTGAGAAATACCGATTGTAAAGCTGCCCTCTGCAGTCTCAACATCAGCACTAGCGTCACCATCACTGATCTCGGCAGCGTCTTCCATAGCAGGCTCCTCTTCAGTAGCTTCTGATGCCTGAGCATCTGCTGCAGGAGCTTCTGCGGTGCTACCACAACCAGTAATCATAGCTGCGGTAAGAACTACAGCCATCAACATAGATACGACCTTTTTTTTCATAATTTTCCTCCTTTTGTTATGCCCTCTGTTTTGGCATAAACTTACTTTTTTCGACTACTACAACATCACACTCTTATCAATGCCCTGAAATAATAGTCGTGGTAAATATTACCTTTATAATTTACTTCACCCAGAATCAGGTAAAGTTAATTATCTCATTATCAGGTGAAATTAATTACCGCATTATCAGGTGAAATTAATTACCTCATCCTTGGGTTTTGCAGTGGTCTCAACACTCACCGCATGGAGAATAGGACCTTCCTGTCCCTCATAAAACTTTGACTTTTCCATGGTGAGACTTGCAGTAACCCTGACCCATTCTTTTTCCTTGAAGCTCGCTGCATTATCAGCCTGAGTCGCAAAACCTAAAAATGCCATATCATCGGCACAGCAGGTCATTGCCATTCTTCCGGGAACAAAGTAGTCAGCAGGGAATCCCTTTGGATGCATAACCTGAGCTGTGAAAACAACTTTTTTCCCCGCATATCTATCTGGAAAATCCAGCGCATCCAGATACCAGATTCCATAACCCATGTCATCCAGCTCGATAACATCCTTGGTTACATCATAGGGGAGATCTTCGTCCAGGGTCAGATTGATTTCACCCTCTGCCCCCTCAAATATTATATCGCACTGCTGGTTAATAGCTTTTACATTTCTCTTATATGAAGCCAGATCATCAATTCCATCTGCTCTGTTAAAGATAACCATTTCAGACTTGCGAATCTGCTCTGCCACCAGAGATCTCATATTTGTGTAGTACATTGGGAAGGTCTGGGCATTCACAGTTGTAATCTGCTGCTCAACCTTCCAATACCAGGGAAGCTTCATCTCCTTGGGATTCCACATGCCGTTCCATTCGATGATGATTCGGCTGGGCTTATATTTTTTCTCCAGATCAATCAGATTGGTGGAATTGAAATCCTCTTCCTCGTCAATTACCTCCACAACTGTACGTGTGGCATCCAGAAGCTCCTGTTCAAACTCTACCTCACCCTCTTCGCACAGGATAAGAAGTGTCTTGCCTCTTATCTGAAAATAAGGCTGTGAAATAGTATATTTTATAAATTCTGACTTTCCACTTTCAAGGAAGCCATTAATCATATAAATGTCTATCATACATATCCTTTTCTTTACTTCATGAAAAAAGTCTTTGTTCATATTATGTAAACTCTTACTGTATTTGTTCTAAAATGTGCAGATTACTTTGCGCAGATTATTTTGCAAAGAGTTCAGCCAGGGCTTCTTCCTTAAGATTAGAACCGATTACACAAATCTTGCCTGTTACTTCAGCAGTACCTGGTCTAACATCGATTTCTTCTGGAACGAAATCAAAGAAGGTCCAGTTTCCATTCTCATCAGGAAGCATTCCTTTTGCTCTCAAAATCAGGCCATATTCACCCTCATCAAGTTTTGCAAGAATATCTCTGATTTCTGCCTCAGAATATTTACCAGCAGTTTCCTTGCCCCAGCTTGTAAATACTTCATCAGCATGATGGTGGTGATGATGATCATGGTCATGATGGTCATGGTCGTGATGATGGTCGTGGTCGTGATCATGGTCGTGTCCACAGCAGCAATGTTCATCATGGTCGTGGTGGTGATGGTCGTGCTCGTGGTCATGGTCATGATGGTGGTCGTGATGGTGATGCTCGTGCTCATGGTCGTGATGGTGATGCTCATGCTCGTGATCGTGGTCGTGGTCGTGATGTCCGCCGCATACGGGGCACTCTTCTCCATCATGGTGATGCTCGTGCTCATGGTTGTGCTCATGGTCGTGTCCACAGCAGCAATGCTCATCATGATCGTGATGATGCTCCTCAAAATTAGCCTGAACCTCAGCCATCAGATCTGCTGCCAAATCCTTATGTTCTTCCATCTCAGCTAATATTTTACTGCCATCAAGACTAGCCCAGTCAGTTGTAAGGATAGTAGCATGATCGTTATGCTCTCTTACTATCTCTACAGCCTTGTCAATTTTATCTTGCTTCATATTGCCGGTACGGCTTAACACAACCATACCTGCATTCTCAATCTGATTTAAGAAGAACTCACCAAAGTTCTTTGAATACATCTTACATTTGCTGGCATCAACTACAGTAACAGCGCTTGAGATAACTACATCCTCAAACTGTTCACATACATCACCAACTGCCTTCATTACATCTGAAAGCTTTCCAACACCAGATGGCTCAATTACGATTCTGTCAGGAGAATAAGTATCTAATACTTCCTTAAGAGAAGTGCCAAAATCTCCTACCAAAGAGCAGCAGATACATCCGGAATTCATTTCCTTCATTTCTATACCTGAGTCCTTGAGGAAACCACCATCAATTCCGATTTCACCAAACTCATTCTCTATCAGAACTACTTTGCTATTCCCAAAGCCCTCTTTAATAAGCTTCTGAATAAAAGTCGTTTTTCCAGCACCTAAAAAACCAGAAATAATATCTATCTTTGTCATAGCATTCCCTTCCTTTTATAAATCTATTTTTAAATTCAAAAAAATTCTATTAGTGCTAATCGGTTATTTTACCACAGGTGTCAAATTTCTACAATTAAATCTCTATCTATAAATTCCTCGATTTTCCTATTTAAACTTTCTAAAAAAACCTTCACATGCCAGCCATCAGTGGTGGCATGATGGCAGGTAATAGACATTGGCATATATATTTTTCCATTTTCTTCTACAAATGCTCCAGCCTCCACTGATGGAAAATAGTAGGGTTTATTTTCATATGAATGAACCGCAAAATGCTCAAATCCAACCCAGGGAATGCTGGACACTGTATAACAGTTTTCTGGTGGCATCATACCCTGCTGGCACAATACCCCCTTATTTTTTCCATATTTAATCTGGTTATCCTGGTAATTCTTGTAAAACATCTGGAAGTCTTCGTCATACTCTGTCCACATTAGAGAAAAAAGCTTATCGTCATCATGAAAAGACGCATACATAGGAGTCAATGTATCGTAGTACCCCAGTTCGCCATCTTTCTGTGCCACCTTAAACTCTACCTGCTCGTTAATACAGGTCGTAACCAGCCACAGATAGGTAGGGAAGAATTTTAGTCCGGCCTCCTTCAGACAGTTTCTGAGATTTGTTACATCAATTTTCACAGTCAATGAGTATCCTGTGGGGGCCATTTTGGAAAAGTAGTAAAACATCTGCCCTCTTTTCCAGGTCTGTAGATCAAGTTTTGTAAATTTCATTTCGTTCATTTTTCTGTCTCCTTGCATAAATAGTGATTTGTACCAATATGGTCACTGGCATCCGCTCAAACTATTCTAGACCTTATAATTTGTCTGCGGTTTTTGTTTGCGGTTTTTACTTGCACCGGTAATGATAATTGGAGATTGGACTTATTGATACCTACGCAAAGTAGAGTTGAAAAATGAACCCCTAACCCCGTCCCCTGGGTTCAAAAAAATGAACCACCAACCCCGTCCCCCTGGTTCATCGTGGCAAAGTGCACATCCTCGTTGCAAAAGAACCGTCCCCAATGGTAAACAAACGGATTTCAGCTCTCATTCTTACTGCAGCTCTTGTGCTGGCTTCTGCATTTTCTCAGCCTATCACAAGTGAAGCTAAGGTAAGCTATGATGGCAAGCTGGTTGTAATCCACACAAATGACATCCATGGAAGCTATGCAAAATCTAAGACATCTCTTGGTATTTCTTCTGTGCTTGCACTGAGAAATTACTATGAGAATCGCGGAGCTAACGTTCTCGTTCTCGATGCCGGTGATTTTTCTCAGGGAAACACACTTGTAAACTACTTCAAGGGTGAAGACGCTGTTGAATTCCTTAACATTGCCAAGTATGATGCAGTTGCTCTTGGTAATCATGAATTCGACTTTGGTCTGGATGCTTTGAAAAATAATGTAAGCAAAGCAAAGTTCAAAGTTATTGATGCCAATGTATGCGACAAAAAAACTGGCAAGACACTGTTTGACAGCAATGCAATTTTCGAATTTAAAAACATGAAGGTTGGTGTATTTGGACTTACAACTCCTGCTACAAGCACTACATCAAATCCTCTTAATGTTGCATCTGTTAATTTCCTTAATGACGAAGAGCTTATTAACTGTGTTCAGGATCAGATCTATGAGCTTAAGAAAGCTGGTTGCGATTACATTATCTGCTTAGGTCATATGGGTATTGATGAAGAGTGCGAAGGTCATCGTTCACTTGACGTAATGACTCTGACAGACGGAATTGATTTATTTGTAGATGGTCACAGCCATTCAGTTATTTCTGGTTATGACATTAGCAATACAAGACTTGCAAGTACCGGTACCGGCCTTTCAAATATTGGTGTATCAATCTATGACGGTCACGAGACCCGTTCACAGCTTGTTAGCAACACAGATTTCACAGGCGGATGCCCTGGTGTAGATAAGTTTGTTGCTTCTTATCAGGCTATCGTTGATGAAGCATATTCTAAGAAGATCGGTTCTTCTTCTGTATTGTTAGATGGTAACCGTGATCCTGGTGTCAGAACCTTTGAGACCAATTTAGGTGATTTGGTAGCAGATTCATATGTCTATGTTGGACAGCAGTATTTTAATGCTTCTCATTCAAACCAGGTTGTAGATGGTGCTATTACTAATGGTGGTGGTATCCGTGCAACAATTAAGCCAGGTGACATTACTCTGAACTCACTGTTCTCAGTACTTCCATTTGGTAATACAGTTAACATTGTTACTCTTAGTGGCTCTGAACTGCTTGAAGCATTAGAAGCTTCAACACAGGATCTTCCTAAGGCTATGGGTGCTTTCCCTCAGGTTTCTGGAATCAAGTTTACTGTTAATACTGCGGTTCCTTACGCTAAGGGCCCTAACTATCCTGGTTCAACCTATGCTTCTCCTGCAGCTTGCGGAAGCCGCGTTACTATTGAAAGCGTTGGTGGAAAAGCCTTTGATCTCAATGCAAAATACAATATTGCTGTAAATGATTTCATGGCTGCCGGTGGTGATACCTACTATGTACTTACAAAAGCTAACCGCGTTGAAACAAGTATTACTGCTGATGAAGCTTTGACACAGTACGTTGAAAGCTTCGGCTCAGTAATTGGCAGTGACTATGCTACAAGCAAGGGACTCATCACAATTAAATAAATTTTTTCAGCATTGTAATTAAGATGCGAGCCGCAAGACGCATCAGCAGCAAAGAAGGAGTGCAAAATTAGTGCGCTCCTTCTTTTTTATTATGAAAATAATGATATAATATTTGTTGTGTTAAAACAGAAATAATTTAAACAGGAGCATATTATGAAATTATCAATTCGTCAGTTAACCATGATAGCCTTAATGGCTGCATTAATCTGTGTATTAGGGCCTTTTTCCATACCTCTGCCCTTTTCACCAGTACCAATCAGTTTTTGTAATCTGGCCGTATATATAGCAGTATTTCTGCTTGGCATGAAAGAGGGAACTGTCAGTGTAATAATATATGTACTTCTTGGTCTTGCAGGACTGCCTGTATTTTCCGGTTTCTCCGGTGGAATTGGTAAGGTACTGGGACCAACTGGCGGATATATCATCGGATATATCTTTCTTGCAATTATCGGTGGATTTTTTGTCGACAGATTTTATTCAAAAAAGAAGCTGGGACTGGTGCTAATCTTCGTTGGCTTTGTTCTGGGTACTATCTGCCTGTATGCTTTTGGAACGGCATGGTTAGCCAAGGGAGCCTCCCTGTCATTTTCAGCTGCGTTAATGGCTGGAGTAATACCCTATATCCCAGGTGACATTATCAAAATACTTATTGCCATATTCCTAGGGAAAACCCTGAAGGAAAGGCTTATTGCTGCCAATCTGTTATAATTGCAAAAATCATTTCACAGTTTTCATTTTTTATAGGCAAAATTATGGCTGGGTTAAAAAAGAAAAAAGATATAGACATGTTGAATGGCCCCATTCTTGGCAGAATGGTTGTCTACACAATTCCAATAATATTATCCGGATTGTTACAGCTGTTGTTTAATGCTGTTGATATGGTTGTTGTAGGCCGCTATGCCGGAGAGGAAGCCCTGGCCGCAGTTGGGTCCACTTCTTCTCTGATTAATCTGCTTACCAATCTGTTCATTGGACTGTCCATTGGTTCCAATGTACTTACAGCTCACTATATTGGAGCTGGCAGAGAAAAAGAGACCAGCCAGGTTGTCCATACCTCCATGATGACAGCTATTATCAGTGGTCTCATAATGACAGTTATTGGCTTCTTTGTTGTGAAACCAATTCTTGTATTGATGGGATCCCCTAAAGATATACTTCCACTGTCGGTACTGTATTTAAGAATTTATTTTTTTGGAATGCCCATGATGCTTTTGTACAACTATGGAAGTGCTATCTTAAGAGCTGTGGGCGACACCAGGAATCCTCTGATATTCCTTACTCTGGCCGGCATAATCAATCTGTTTCTAAACCTGTTTTTTGTAATAGTATTAGGCATGTCTGTGGCCGGCGTAGCCTGGGCAACCGTTATCTCACAGGCAGTTTCAGCGATTCTTGTCATGTGGTGTATGTCAACCAAAGAGGGTGGCGTTAAGCTTTTATTAAAAAAGATGACTTTCGAAGGCCATATATTTTTACGTATATTACAGATTGGACTTCCGGCAGGGATTCAGGGTGTCGTATTCTCCTTCTCTAATGTAATAATCCAGTCTTCCATTAATCTCTTTGGATCCATTGCCATGGCTGGTAATGCGGCAGC
The DNA here is from genome assembly GCA_002315945.1 of Lachnospiraceae bacterium UBA1729. Taxonomy (GTDB): domain Bacteria; phylum Bacillota; class Clostridia; order Lachnospirales; family Lachnospiraceae; genus UBA1729. The sequence goes on from DCIJ01000027.1 coordinate 15,557, forward strand.
CTCAAGCATAGAAGGCTTTGTATATATCAGTATGAATGCCTTTAGTCAGACATCCCTGAACTTTGTGGGACAAAACGCAGGTGCCAGACAGTACGACAGAATCAAGAGAATATTTTTCACCTGCTTCATTATGGTTACTATCTGGGGCCTGGGAATAGGCCTGTTGACCTGTTACTTTGGAAAAAATCTACTGTACATTTTCTCCTCTGACCCAAAGGTTGTCGAAGCAGGCTTAACAAGAATATTTTACATCTGTGGCCCATATTTTATGTGTGGTCAGATGGAGGTTGTGGTTGGAGCCCTGAGAGGATTGGGAGTAGCGGTTCTGCCTATGATAGTAAGTCTTATTGGAGCATGCGCTCTTAGAATTGTATGGATAATGACAGTATTTCAGCAGTTTAAAACAGCAGAGATTCTTTATTTGTCCTACCCCATCAGCTGGTTAATTACTACATTGGCACATTTAGTTTGTCTGTTCTTTGTATACAAAAAACATAAACAGAAATTTGGGAAATAGTATTGAGGTGGCACTATGATTGAATATGTAAAAATGGATAGCGTAAAACCCGGAGATAAGCTTCTGCGAACAATCTTTGATGAAAAGGGAAGAACCCTGTTAAGATATGGATGCACTCTCAGCGAAAAGCAGATAGAAGTATTAAAATCCTATCATTTTAAAGGGATGTATATTGAGAATAATACTGGTGAAAGAAGGAACGATATTCCCATCTCTGAGCCTTTGATTGATGATATCTTTGCAATACAGATAGCAGGAAGAATAAAAGACTTTTGTGATTGCCACCAGAGAGGCTTCGAACTGTACGACCCCGTCTTTTCTGAATTCAAGAAAAGAATGGATGATATCATTGATGATATCGTGCATGCCCTCTATACTGCCAAGGAAGAAAAAAGACTTCTATATGAAACAGAGGACTTAAGAAGCAAAAAGACCTGGCTCTACTATCATAGTATTAATACCTGTGTAATATCAGCCGGAATAGCAATAAAAATGGGATTACCTCTAAGTGAAGTTAAAAATATTGCCAGAGCCGGAATGTATCATGATATTGGCAAGGTATTTATTAATCATGCACTTGTAACCAAGGATTCTATTACAAAGGAAGAAAAGGAAGAATTGCGCACCCACGCTGAAAAGGGCTTCAGAGTATTCCAAAAACAGAACTATCCCATTGCTGTTACCTACGGAATATGGTTCCATCATGAAAGGGAAGATGGAACTGGCTACCCTAACAAGGTAAAAGCAGAAAAAATACCTGTCTCTGCAAAAATCGTAGGATTGGCAAGTCATTATGACAATTTAGTAAACTATAATCCTATTGAAGAGACCATATTAGATTCAAATGATGCAATTGAAAAAATCATGGCTGACACCAGATTTAATACAGATGTGGTGAGGGCATTCACGGAATTTGTTATGCCCTATAATATTGGATTCAAAGTAAAATTAAGTGATGGACGAATTGCAACAGTTGTAAAAAACAGAGAAGGCTTTCCCTTGCGACCATATCTGTTAAGCCAGGGCCAGTTTATTGATATGAATGCTGCAGCCAACCTTAATATTGTAATTTCAGAAGCCCTGTAGATGGGCTTACCAGACAATATTTACCAGGCATACCAGACAACACTTACCAGACATTATTTACCCAGTTTAGCAGTTCTTCTTTTATTTTTTCCCGGTCTGATTTACAGGCCTTTGCGTTATTTCGCTCTGCCTTAAATGCCAGCCTGTATAGAAAAGGCGGCCTTGTAAGTAATGCATGACTTATGTGTTCGTATGCCACATGCTTATACACATACGGAAAGTTATTTTCGGCGAACCGTTTCTCCATGTACAGAGCACTATCATAGGATGGCCACACAGTATCATTTTTAGATGAAAGCATTAATACAGGAGCCTTAATCTTTTCAATAGGAATCAGGCTTTCAGGAATGATATCCTTATCCCTGTTAAAGGTGATGATATGCATTTCCTTATGTTTTAGCAGCATATTAATAATATTAAAGCTTCTGCACTTATATGATGCAAAGGGTAGTTCTTTGCCTCCCAGGCTCCAGCATGATGTTCCAGAGGGGCCACTTTTTGGCTTACGTCCTACCAGGCCTTCACTGACAAAATGGGAGGGCACTCTGACAATGACACAGGACAGCTCTTCATACATTGAAGCAGCAATTAGTGCCAGCTCACTTCCCTTTGACATTCCGTCAATGCCAATTTTCTCATATCCCTGATTACGCAGCCAGTATATTGCACTCTTCACATATTCTATCGGTATCCTGTCCAGAAAAGGGGTTGTTCCTTTGGTTGCAAATAATGCCAGCGCCAATGCGGGGATTTCATTTTTGTGATAAAATTCAGCGCACTGTCTTGTAAGCTTCATTCCACCATTGGAACCAGACATAACAATTACTACTTTATCTTTTCTTCCATTTCCCGGAAAAAGAATACCCTCAAAACCATTATCTCTAACTGTAGTTCTTATCAAAATATTGTTCTCCTTCAATACTGTGTTATTCCCCAAGTCCTGCAGCTACGCACAATTCCCTAAGTGCAAAATCAAGGCCTTTTATATCAATACTTGAATAATTCAAAATAAACATATGATTTCTTTCTATATCCTTAGCAATTGCAAAATCAGTAATAGTGCTAAGTTTTATTTTTCTGTTATACAATTTTTCTTTCACTTCACTGTCAGATACGTCTGTCTGTAGTTCCAGTATAAAGTGAAGTCCAGAATCGCTTTCAATCACCTTATATTTTCCTTTAGGGAAAATATGTTCAATCGAATCAAGAATCCTGGTTCTTTTCTTGCCATAATGAAGTCGCATTCTATTAATATGCTTTTCAAAGTACCCCTGGCTAATAAAGCCTGCCAGTGCATACTGTTCAAAAGTAGATACAGTACAGGAATAAAACCCCAAATCCTGATAAAATTGATTTGCCAGCTCTTCTGGAAGCACCATATAACTAATTCGGATTGTGGAAGTAAGTGATTTTGAAAAGGTATTCATATAGATTACCTTTCCACTGGCATCTATACTTTGCAGTGAAGGTATTGGTTTTCCCACCGTTCGAAATTCACTGTCATAATCATCCTCTACAATATACCTTCCTGTCTTTTCATTGGCCCATGCAAGCAGCTCATATCTCCTGCTAATGGGCATCATGATTCCAGTGGGGAAATGATGGGTTGGGCTTACATGGGCAATATCAGCCTTTGCATTCACAAGCTCCTCAATAACAATTCCCTTTTCATCCATGTTTGCATATTTACACCTGGCATTATTTTTTTCATATATCTGCTGCAGTTTTCGATAACCCGGATTCTCGATGCAGTATACCTTGTCATTACCAAGGAGCTGAACAATCAGACTGTACAGATACTCTGTTCCAGCGCCCACGATAATCTGATCCGGATCCACATCCATTCCACGAAAGGATGCCAGATGGTCTGCAATTGCTTTTCTTAATTCATATACGCCTCCTGCAGGTGACATGGTCAGAAGTTGATTCTCTCTAAGGGAAATAGTCTCCCTCATCACTTTTGCCCATACTGAAAAAGGAAAAATAGCCCCCTCCGTTCTGTTTGATGAAAAATCAAATAAAAACTCTTCCTTAACAGGCATATGGATTTTAACACTTTTTCTTGGAAGTACCTGTATCTTCTCCAGTTTAGCAATGTCCGATACATAATATCCCTTTTTGGGAATTGCATACATATAGCCTTCCCCTATCAACTGGTCATATGCATTTTCAATCGTAATGGTACTAAGGCCCAGATTCTTTGCCAGCGTACGCTTAGAGGGCATCTTTTCTTTTTTACCCAGCTTTCCGCTCTGAATATCCCGTTTTATATATTCATAAAGAGCCTGATATACAGGACCATCAACTTTTGTCAGATCATAAGTCAGCATGCATTTTTCCCTCATCTGGCATATAAATTATATCTATTTTGACTATGTATCGTATGCCAGTTTTGTATTACGATACCAATTAATAAAAACAAAGTCAAGGAGGAATACTTTAGTATGTCACAATCACAATATGAATTAAACAAAGGATTAGCACAGATGTTAAAGGGCGGAGTAATCATGGATGTTACTACTCCTGAGCAGGCAGAGATTGCTGAAAAGGCCGGTGCCTGTGCAGTCATGGCCCTGGAAAGAATCCCCGCAGATATCAGAGCTGCCGGAGGCATATCAAGAATGAGCGATCCTAAAATGATTAAGGGGATCCAGGAAGCCGTATCTATTCCTGTAATGGCCAAGTGCAGAATAGGTCATTTTGTAGAAGCGCAGATATTAGAAGCAATAGAGATAGATTACATTGATGAGTCAGAGGTGTTGTCTCCCGCAGATGACATCTATCATATTGATAAGACCCAGTTCAAGGTTCCCTTCGTATGTGGCGCCAGAGACTTAGGCGAGGCCCTTCGAAGAATTAACGAAGGCGCCGCTATGATCAGAACTAAGGGCGAACCTGGAACCGGCGATGTAGTTCAGGCAGTCCGTCACATGAGAAAAATGAACTCTGAAATCCGTAAAATAACCTCTATGTCCAAGGATGAATTATTTGAGGAAGCAAAACAGCTTCAGGTTCCCTATGATTTAATTAAATTTGTACATGAAAACGGCAAGCTTCCTGTTGTCAATTTTGCAGCCGGTGGTGTTGCAACTCCAGCAGATGCTGCTCTTATGATGCAGCTGGGCGCAGAGGGCGTATTTGTAGGTTCAGGTATTTTCAAATCAGGGGATCCCGAAAAGCGTGCAGCTGCCATAGTGCAGGCTGTTACCAACTATACAGATGCCAAACTGATTGCACAGCTTTCTGAAGATTTAGGGGAAGCAATGGTTGGAATCAATCCCGGCGAAATCAAGATAATTATGGAAGAGAGAGGAAAATAATATGCGAATTGGTATTCTCTCCGTACAGGGTGCTTTTATCGAACATGAAAAAATGATTTCTGCCCTTAATAATGAATTTGAGGAAACAATCGAATGTGTCCAGATTCGTCAGAAAAAGGATCTTGAGAATATTGACGGAATCATCCTTCCTGGCGGAGAAAGCACTGTTCAGGGAAAGCTTATAAAAGATCTTGATATGTATGATGAGCTTCGTGACAAAATCGAAAATGGAGTGCCAACCCTTGCCACCTGCGCAGGTCTCATTCTGCTGGCACAGAATATTGAAAATGATGATACCACTCATCTGTCCACACTTCCTGTAACTGTACAAAGAAATGCCTATGGCAGGCAGCTTGGCAGCTTTGTCACCACAGGTAATGCCGGAGAAATCAATGACTACCCACTGGTATTTATTCGCGCCCCATATATTACACAGGCAGAGCCTGAAGTAAACATACTTACTACCGTAGATAAAAAAATAGTAGGCGTCCAGTATAAGAACCAGATTGGATTAGCTTTTCATCCCGAGATGACAGATGATTTGAGGATTCATAAGTATTTTATTGAACAGATTCACTTCAAAAAAAGAACTGCATAGCTTGAGTAATAAAAAGAACTGCACGTCCTGTGCAGTTCTTTTTTTACAGCTGTAATCCAGCCAGATTAAGCTTGCCAATAATTAGTTCCTCAACAAATATTGTATCTTTATTATTTTGAAGAAACTCATCATTTCGAATCTCCTCTATTGTATGTGTTTCACTGACATAGCCGCCCTGTCCCTTATTAGCCTCTCTATGAAAAACATTCATCTTAAATCTGGCCTTAAGGTGCTTATAGGTCATGTATGACAATCCATCCGGATCTATGAAAAATATATGATCAGAGATTTTTGTATTTCCATCCACCTCTTTCATCATAATTTTATTAACCATACTTCTAAACTTAAAGGGCGCATCATCCAGATTCATCAGCTCTGAATATGTGTAGGCAGCTCCCACATATAGTGTAGACAGGTCATGCATTACATATTTAAAATCTTCCTGCATTTTCGTGACTACTCCTGCTTATACTACTCTTGTTTAAACTACTCCTGTTCCGACTCAGAAAAAAGTGCTTTTGCAAAGCTTGCTGCTTCGAATTTCTGAAGGTCTTCAATACCTTCTCCCACACCAATATACTTCACAGGGATTCCTAACTCCTTCTGGATTGCAATGGCGATACCACCCTTGGCAGTGCCATCCATCTTGGTAAGGATAATACCTGTGATATTGCTGATTTCGGAAAATTCTCTGGCCTGATTTAATGCATTCTGACCAGTTGATGCATCCAGTACAACCAGATTTTCCCTATGGGCTTCTGGAAATTCCCTGTCAACAATTCTGTTAATCTTTTCCAGCTCAGCCATAAGATTTTTCTTGTTATGGAGTCTGCCTGCTGTATCGCACAACAATACATCTGCATTTCTTGCTTTAGCAGCGTGAAGGCCGTCATATACTACAGCTGCAGGGTCAGAGCCTTCGCTCCCTTTAATTATGTCAACCTGTGCTCTTCTCGCCCACTCATCCAATTGCTCTGCTGCCGCCGCACGGAAGGTATCTGCTGCTGCCAGGACAACCTTCTTGTCCATGGCCTTAAGCTTGCTGGCTAACTTTCCTATTGAGGTAGTCTTGCCAACTCCATTGACTCCCATAACCAGGACAACAGACTGTTTGGTTTCAAAGTCATAGGCTGTCTCTCCCAGAGACATCTGCTCGCATATTTTATCCACCAGAAGCTGTCTGCAGCCTGCTCTCTCTCTGATGTGTTTTTCTCTGACTTCATCCCTAAGGGCATCCAGCACATCCTCTGTCACATGAACCCCTAAATCGGCCATAATCAGCATTTCTTCCAATTCTTCATAGAAATCATCATCTATATCACTGGCACCATAGAAGATGCTATCCAGTCCATCAGATATACTATTTCTGGTTTTTGTAAGTCCAGCCTTCAGGCGGGCAAACAGTCCCATCTTTTCTTCCATTATCTAGTCCTCTCAGGTTTAATTATCTATTTTACATGTTCATGGGTAAACAAATGATTATTGCAGTACTCATAATTACCATTACATTTTGAGCAGAATCTAAATTCAAGCTCAGGCGAATCTTTTTCAGTTCGCCCGCATATTGCACATTTGTGACGGGTAATAGGTGTTGCCTGCCTTACCTGCTGTCTGTAGACAACTCTCCTCTTGATCTGCTTGGGTCTTAGATGAGACATATTTCTCATCATAAGGAAAAATACCAGTGCATTAAGCAGAGAAGCCCCCATGATTATCTTCATGGCGGGTCCGCCTATGATAAATTCATAGCCAAGCAGAACCAGATCAATGATTCCCAGATACTTCATTTTTACAGGAATAATAAAGAACAGAAGTACCTGCACATCTGGGAAGGTCATTGCAAAAGCAAAGAACACTGACATATTCATATAATATGTTGAAAAACGGGCAAAATAGGGTGCCAGATAGGTTCCAAAGGCATCCCCTGCTCCCAGGGCAAGAATTACATCACCATGAACCAGATAACAGTAGCCCATCAGGATAAAGCTTCCAATGATTGTGAACAGCATTCCTGAAAAAATATAAGCATTGAACTTAAATATGCCCCAGGTTCTCTCCAGCGTAGTACCAATGCTATAGTAAAAATACAGCATAATCAGGGTAAAGAAACCAAAGTCTGAAGGTGGAACCAGTATCCAGGTTACAATTCTCCATATCTGTCCCCTTGTTATCAGGTATGGATTCAGATACAGATAGTTCATGAAGGATGGATTTACTCCATTCATCAGATAACCAAATCCATAACATATTATCAATAGTAATGACAGATTATTTATTGCATATCTGCCAAGTTTTTTCTCTAATTTGTCCAATAATCTCATACAATGTCTTCCTTATTTTCTGGCTTACTCACTACTTAAGATTCGCAGTAGAAAGCATAAGCTTGATTCGATTGAGCTGATTAACCTCGCTGGCACCAGGATCATAATCAATTGCAACAATATTAGCTTCAGGATGCTGTCTCCTGATTTCTTTTATTACACCCTTGCCTACCACATGATTTGGCAGACATCCAAAGGGCTGGGTACATACGATGTTGGGAGCTCCTGAATGAATCAGCTCCAGCATCTCTCCTGTTAGGAACCAGCCTTCACCAGTCTGATTGCCAATGGAGACGATAGGCTCAGCCATTTTAGCAAGCTTCTCAATATCACAGGGCGCTTCAAAATGCTTTGATTTTGCAAACTGTGAACTTGCGGCATGACGTAGGAATTTCAGGATTCCGATTCCTGCCATACACAGATATTTTGAACGCTTGCTGGTTCCCAGATTATCAGCCTTGTATATCTGGTTGTAGAAGCAGTACATCATAAAGTCTAACAGGTCAGGTACTACTGCCTCCGCCCCTTCGCTTTCTAAAAGCTCCACCAGATGATTGTTGGCTGCAGGCATGAATTTTACAAGAATCTCACCTACCACACCTACTCTTGGTTTCTTTTCATCCGAGATAGGGATATTATCAAAATCTCTGATTATCTGACGGCACATCTTTCCAAATGTGAATAGACTATGATGCTTTCCCGCCAGGTATTCGTTGCACTTTTTCAACCACAGCTGATGCAGGGCCTCTGTCTCCCCTGGATTCACCTCATAAGGACGCATTCTGTAGATGCATCGCATAAAAATATCACCAAAGACACAGCCCAGAGCCACTTTAACAATTAACTCTAAATTAATATGGAAGCCGGGATTACTTTCTATTCCTGCCAGATTCAGCGAAATAACAGGAATATGTCCCATGCCGGCTTTTTCCAAAGCTCTCCTGATAAAGCCCACATAATTGGTAGCTCTGCATCCACCACCTGTCTGTGACATGATTACAGCAGTCTTGTTCAGGTCATACTTACCTGACAGCAGGGCATCCATAATCTGTCCAACCACCATGAGAGATGGATAGCAGGCATCATTATTTACATACTTAAGTCCGGTATTAACAGCCTGGGTTCCATCATTTGTCAGCATCTCAATATGATAGCCGCAGGATTCCATACCAGTCTTCATCAGTTCAAAATGAATAGGCGACATACAGGGAACCAGAAGAGTGTAATCTTTTCTCATCTCTTCTGTGAACTGTACCTTGTTAATGCTTGTACTCTTGATTTCCCGCTTTTCCTGTCTTCTGTCCTTAACTCTGAGAGCTGACAGCAGAGATCTTACTCTGATTCTGGCTGCGCCCAGATTATTAACCTCATCAATTTTCAGACAGGTATATATCTTGCCTGAGCCTGTGAGAATATCATTTACCTGGTCAGTTGTAACTGCGTCCAGACCACATCCAAAGGAATTGAGCTGAATCAGATCCAGATCATCCCTTGTCCTTACATAGGTGGCTGCTGCATACAGTCTTGAATGATAGGTCCACTGATCACTTACTATCAGTGGTCTGTCCGGAACCCCTAGATGAGATATGGAATCTTCTGTAAATACTGCCACATCATAAGAGGTAATCAGCTCTGGAATACCATGATTTATCTCTGGATCCACATGGTATGGACGACCTGCCAGCACAATACCCCTGTTGCCAGTCTCCACCAGCCACTTTAAGGTTTCCTCACCCTTTTTATGCATATCCTCATGAGCTCTTGCCAGTTCCTTCCAGCCAGCCTCAACAGCATTTACAATGTCCATCTCCGGAATATCAGGAAATGTCTTAACCAGGGCAAAGCTGATGGTATCCACATCTCTGAAGGACATAAAAGGATTTCTAAAATCTATTTCATACTCTTTCAGTTTATCAACGTTATTTTTAATATTTTCAGAATAGGATGTAACAATGGGACAGTTATAATGATTGTTTACACCCTCTGCTTCTTTTCTCTCATAGAAAAGAGCCGGGTAAAAGATAAATTTTACCCCCTGCTTAATAAGCCATTCCACATGTCCATGGGCTAACTTGGCAGGATAACACTCTGACTCGCTGGGAATGGATTCAATGCCCATTTCATAGATTTTTCTGGTTGAAGAGGGTGACAGTACTACCCTGTATCCTAAATGGGTAAAGAATGTATGCCAGAAGGGATAATTCTCATACATGTTAAGTACTCTGGGAATACCAACCAGGCCCCTCTTGGCCTCCTCTTCAGGAAGAGCTTCATAATCAAAGAAACGCTTTAACTTATACTCGAAGAGATTAGGGATATTGTTCTCATTTTTCTTTCCCCCAACACCCTTCTCACACCTGTTTCCAGAAATATAGCGACGGCCTCCTGAAAACTTATTTACTGTCAGTCGGCAGTTGTTAGTGCACCCATGACACTTGGCCATAGTGGTCTCATAGGTCAGGTGATTAATATTATCTATGGACAGCATACTGGTCTGATAGCCGGTATCAAAACCAAATCGCTCTCTGGCAATAAGTGCTGCACCAAAGGCACCCATAATACCTGCTATATCAGGTCTGATTGCCTCACAGTCGGCTATTTTTTCAAAGGAACGCAAAACTGCATTATTATAAAAGGTTCCACCCTGAACAACTATATTTCTTCCTAATTCAGAGGCCTTGGAAACCTTAATTACCTTATACAGGGCATTTTTTATAACAGAATATGCCAGTCCTGCTGAGATATCATCAACCCCGGCGCCTTCCTTTTGGGCCTGCTTAACCTTGGAATTCATGAATACAGTACATCTGGTTCCCAGGTCGATTGGGTTCTTTGCAAATAAAGCTTCCCTTGCAAAATCCTGAACACTAAAGTTTAGGGACTTGGCAAAAGTCTCAATAAAGGAACCACAGCCAGAGGAACAGGCTTCATTTAACTGAACACTGTCAACGGTCTGGTTCTTAATCTTGATACACTTCATATCCTGGCCACCTATGTCCAGGATGCAGTCTACCTGTGGATTGAAAAATGCTGCAGCATAGTAATGAGCTACAGTCTCTACTTCACCATCATCCAGCATAAAGGCTGCCTTCATCAGGGCCTCGCCATAGCCTGTAGAACAGCTTCTGACAATTTTCACCCCTTCTGGAAGGAGGCTGTATATCTCCTGGATAGCACCAATGGCAGTCTTCAGAGGGCTTCCATTATTGTTTGAATAGAAGGAGTACAGCAGGGTTCCATCCTCTCCCACCAGAGCAATCTTGGTGGTGGTTGAACCAGCATCAATACCTAAGAATGCATTGCCCCTGTAGTCCTCAATGGGAGCCTTCTTAACACAGGCTTTTGCATGTCTTTCCTCAAAGGCGTTGTACTCACTTTCACTGGAAAAAAGAGGCTCCATACGGGCAACTTCAAAAGCAATATTAATCTGCCTGGACAGCTTCTCAACCATCTGACTGGATGAGTAGGCAATATTTTTATCAAAAGAAAGAGCACTGCCCATGGCGGCAAACAGATGGGAGTTCTCCACATCGATAGTATGCTCTCCATCTAAATCAAGGGTTCTGATAAAAGCAGCCTTGAGCTCTGACAGAAAGTGCAGAGGTCCACCTAAAAATGCCACATGGCCCCTGATAGGCTTGCCACAGGCAAGACCTGAAATGGTCTGATTAACTACTGCCTGGAAAATTGAGGCAGCCAGATCTTCTCTTGTAGCTCCATCATTAATCAGAGGCTGAATATCTGTCTTGGCAAATACACCACATCTGGCTGCTATAGTATACAGGGAATGATACTCTCTGGCATACTCATTGAGACCTGCAGCATCTGTCTGTAACAGGCTGGCCATCTGATCAATAAAGGAACCTGTGCCTCCGGCACATATTCCGTTCATTCGCTGCTCAACATTGCCACCCTCGAAATAGATTATCTTGGCATCTTCGCCACCTAACTCAATTGCCACATCTGTCTTGGGCGCAAATTCTCTAAGAGATTTTGATACAGCAATTACCTCCTGGGTAAAGGGGATTTCCAGGTGATTGGCCAGGGCCAGTCCACCTGAACCGGTTATCACCGGATGAAACATCACCTCACCAAGTGTATTTCTTGCTTCGATACACAGATCTAACAGAGTCTCGCGAATATTAGCGAAATGTCTCTTATAATTAGAAAAAAGTAACTGGTTATTGTTATCTGTATCCAGCACAGCAACCTTGACGGTTGTCGATCCAATATCAATACCTAATGCGTAATGATTAGTTTCCATTTCTACAATATTTATACTCCACTTAACTGTCTTACAATCCATGCACCTACATGTCTTGCAATTATTCTGTTGCCTCTGGCATTTCCATGTATTCCATCAGGCATAAAGCTGCTCTTGATAAATCCGTCCTCAGTATTTAAGAAATTCTGATTGAATGTATCAACAACAGTAATATTATTCTTAGCTCCAATCTCCTTGATTGCATCGACATAACGATAAAGAGGAAGCATGCCATCCTTATCACTTCTGGTATTGTGGTAGGGTGTAAAGAACATAATCTCTGCGTTAGGAGCCAGCTTTTTAAGCTGTTTCATTATTCTGTCCACATCTCCACAGAAGGTTTTTTCCTTCAAATCCTTAACCGAACCAAATCTGACAATTTTGTCCTCTTCGTCCTTAAAGGAATAGAGGGAATCATTCACACCACAAATCACTGCAACTACATCTGACTGCTTTAATCTGTCAAGATTTGACTGCTTGTAGTACTCCTCATTGGGATTAATCTTGTTGGGATCATAGGGGTTCTTATTATCATGGAAGAGTATGTCATATACGCAGGGGTTCCAGTCGTAGTATTCCCAACTCTTCTTATCTAACCCCTTAGGCTCTCTGGCCAGAGGCATGCCACCTACTCCCATGGTATATACATGTCTGGCTTTCAGATAAGACTCCAGGTACTTGGGATATACAATGCTGGCATAATCCACATCATTAACAAGTACTGTTCCATAGGTAATACTGTCACCTATGCAGGTAATAGTCATACCCTTGGTCTCATCGGGATAGGTATCCAGATAATACTGATCCACCTCATCCATAGCCTCAGTTATCATGAACAGGCTGTCTGTATCTCCTCTGACAATAACTCTGAAGGTTGACTGGAGGTAATTATCCTTTCCATTAAAATAAAGCTTTACAGTAATGTCTGTTCTGCCCTCAGCTTTTGCAAAAAGCTTTCCAGTTGAATCTACATAGACAATATTGCTGTTGGCGCTTTTGTATTCAACTCTTGGATTTCCCTTGAATCCGTGCTCTACCTTCAGACTGGCCTCTCTGTATCCATCAGAATCGTACAGCTGAACAGAACTACCATTTATACGTCTATTTCCAAAGCAGATATTAAATTTGGGAACTACTGTAACCTCATAGTCATCATAGATAGTTCCGTTGGATTTACTTCTGGCGAACAGTCTTGTCCTTGTAATCTCATTTACATCCTTTGCAAGGGCAATGCCTTCCTCATCAATGATAATAGCCCGAGACAGCATACTTCCCCAGATGATTCCAGCGCTTTCGGCTTCCTCAGGGGCTATAACAGGATATAACACCATCTCTTCTCCTGAAGAAACAATGGCCTCCTTTACCTGTTTTCCATTCTCATACAGCTGTACGTCAGAGACACCCTCCCTTTCAATATCAATGTCCTCAATCTTAGCTTCCACATTGATCTTTATTCGGGCTTCCTCACCACTTTTATCTGTAGCCCTGGCAATGATATAGGCCGTACCATTTCCTACCAGAGTAACAGTACCTTCATCATCAACCTCTGCCACATCATCGTCTGAAGTATCCCATTCAACCTCCTGGGAAGAATCCTCAGGATAGCATCTGGCCTCAAGTCTCAGGATTTTGCCGGCCTTATCCTTTTTAGGTAGTACTGATTCATCAAAGGTAATGGTGTCATCGGTAATATCACGCTCATTACGAATAATGTTAATGCTTCTGACTGAAGGCTTGACAGTAATATCAAATTCGGCCTCTTTGCCCTTATACTTGCCACGTATTTCGGCAATCATCTCCTTACGGATATTGCCTGCTTTTACACGGCCTTCGTCATCAACCTCAGCCACATGACTATCCTTGGTGCGCCATGTAACATCATCAGCATCAATCTCATCCCCGTTATAGGTAACACTTAATTCAATTCTCTGACCTGCACTCATTTCCTCAGGGCCATGAATACGCAGTTCATCTTTTGCATAGGCAGTAATACAGGACATGGAAAGTATTACTGCTGCCACCATTATCAGAATTTTTTTTCTCATTTTTCATCCAGCTCTTTGTCTATCAGACTATTTTTAAATATTAGTTGTCTTAAGCTTTGGCTTGTATCCATTTTTCTCCAAAGCATCTATTATCTGAGCCTTGTGCTCAGTTCCAAAGGCTTCCAGTGTAATACGTAACTCCACTGCTGCACTTCTGTTGGTTGTTACAAACTGATTATGATCAAGCTTGATTACATTACCATTTTCTTTTGCCAGAATATCAGCTACTCTGCTTAATTCGCCTGGCTTGTCTGGCAGGAGAACAGATACTGTAAAGATTCTGTCTCTGAAAATAAGTCCCTGCTGAACTACTGAGGACATGGTGATAATGTCCATATTGCCGCCTGACAGGATTGAAACAATCTTCTTATTGGTTACATCCAGGTGCTTTAGAGCAGCCACGGTAAGTAAGCCTGAGTTTTCTACAACCATCTTGTGATTCTCTACCATATCAAGGAAGGCTACGATAAGCTCTTCGTCCTCGATAGTGATGATACCGTCCAGATTTTCCTGAATATAAGGGAATATCTTACTACCTGGAGTCTTTACCGCTGTACCGTCAGCAATAGTTGATACTCCAGGGAGAGTTGTAACCTTACCATTGGTAATTGAAGCCTTCATGCAGGCTGCTCCGGCAGGTTCAACACCTATTACTTTTATCTTGGGATTCAATAGCTTTGCCAGGGTAGATACACCTGTAGCAAGTCCGCCTCCTCCGATAGGAACAAGAATTATGTCAACCAACGGCAGGTCCTTGAATATTTCCATTGCTATAGTTCCCTGACCAGTTGCCACAGCCAGATCATCAAAAGGATGAATGAAGGTATAGCCTTTTTCCTCAGCCAGCTCGTATGCCTTGGCACAGGCCTCATCATATACATCTCCATAGAGCACAACCTCAGCCCCATAGCTCTTGGTACGATTTACCTTCATAAGAGGGGTTGTGGTAGGCATTACAATTGTAGCCGGAACCCCAAAGCTTTTTGCTGCATAGGCAACTCCCTGGGCATGATTTCCTGCTGAAGCAGTAATCAGTCCCTTCTTTCTGTCCTCCTCACTGAGAGTACTGGTCTTGTAATAAGCACCTCTTAGCTTGTAAGCTCCTGTATACTGCATATTTTCTGGCTTCAGGTATACCTTGTTGCCAGTCTGATTACTAAAATAATCAGAAAAAAGCAGTTCTGTTCTGTATGCTACGCGATTTACAATCTCGCTTGCCTCTTCAAAGGCAGCAAGTGTCAACATTTCTTTTTCCATGATTCATCCTCTATTACATATTCATAAAATAAATTACCTGCATGCTGTCAATTAGTTATCAATCACATACTGGTTATCAACTACATATAAGTTATCAACTGCATATTAGTTATCAAGAGCCGCATCTATCAGGTCTACACTTACCAGCTTGGAAATACCCTTTTCCTGCATGGTAATACCATACAGTCTGTCGGCTCTTTCCATAGTTCCACGTCTATGGGTAATTACAATAAACTGAGTAAACTTGGTCAGCTTATGGAGGTATTTTGCAAAACGTCCTACATTGCTTTCATCCAAGGCAGCCTCAATCTCATCCAACAGACAGAAGGGTGAGGGCTTCAGATTCTGAATTGCAAAAAGCAGTGCAATGGCTGTTAAGGCTTTTTCTCCACCTGACAGCTGCATCATATTCTGCAGCTTCTTTCCTGGCGGCTGGGCAATGATCTTAATTCCTGCTTCCAGAAGATCCTCGTCCTCCATCAGCTCTAAGGTACCCTTACCACCTCCGAACATTTCCTTGAATACCTTGTCAAATTCCTTGGAAATGTCATCGAATTTTTCTCTGAACTGCTTTCTCATGGCCTTGTCAAGCTCATCGATAATTCCCTTGACTGTCTTGGCAGATTCCACCAGATCATCATGCTGAGTCTTTAAGAAGGTATAACGGGTGCTAACCTCCTTATACTCCTCAATGGAATTAACATTAACATCGCCTAACTTCTTGATTTCATCCTTAAGTGCCATGCTGTCCCGCTTCATCTGGGGCAGATCTGTCAGCTCCTCATTTCTCATTAGGGATGCGTCATTAAGAGTAATCTCATATTCATCCCACATGTAGTTTATCTGGCTCTCCATAGAACCTGCTAACTTTTCAACCTGAGTATTCAGTCTGTAGACTTCCTTGTCCAGATTAGATATCTTGCCTGACAGTTCTTCTCTGGTAGCAAAAAAGCTCTTCTGTCTCTCAGATAATTCTTCCTTTCTGGTAATGGCCAGGCTAAGCTTTTCTCTGGTTTCACCCTGAGTTTCAAAAGAAGCCTCAATGGTCTTTTCTATTTCAAGAATTGACTTCTTCTTTTCTTCGACACTTTCCTTGGATTCTGTAAGAGACTCATCAACCTCATTTAATTCCTGAGTGCTCTTAAGTATCTCTCCATTGATTCGGTCCACATTCTGCTGCTTGAAATTCTGCTGCTGACGGAATTTGGTCAGCTCCACATCCCAGCTTGATACTCTAATCTGAGCATCTGCCTCCTGTGTACGTAATCCTTCCAAAAGCATTCCTGTAGCATCAATTCGAACCTTGGTATCCTTTTCCATGAGCTCTGATGCAGATAGCTGTTCCTCACAGGCGCCCTTCTCTTTGGAAATATCCGCCAGCTGCTTTTCAATCTCTACGCTTTCAGACTCAAGACTTCCAAAGCTTACTTCGGTTTCATTCCACTTTTCTTTTGCGGCATTGACCTGCATTCTGGCAGTGTTTTGTTCAATGAATTTATTCTGAAGCTCCATTCTGAGTTCATCAGACTTACGTCTGAGTTCATTTCTGGTAGTCTTCAGTTCCTCTATCTTGGCTTCCTTATCCTTGACCGCATCGGCTGCCTGTTTTACCTGCTTTTCCAGCTCATCGATTTCTCGTCTTCTGCCTAACAGGTTTGAATTATTCTTAAAGGCACCACCGCTGATAGCTCCACCAGGTACTAACAGTTCGCCCTCCAGGGTAACCATTCTGATACCATAGTCATACTTCTTGGCAATTTTAAGTGCATTGTCCACTGTATCAACAACCATGATACGACCTACCATGGCCTTGGCCACGTTGCGGTAGCGGGCATCTGTGTCTACCAGTGAATCTGCCAGACCGATAACACCCGGCTCGTCAAGGGCCTCAGGAGTCTTGAATTCCTGAGGATTAGTAATACTGGTCAATGGAAGGAATGTAGCTCGTCCTCCCTTAACTTCCTTAAGGAAGCTAATCATCTTTTTCGCACAGGCTTCATCCTCAGTTACAATATTCTGAATATTGCCACCCAGTGCTGTCTCAAGAGCAATTTCATATTTCTTGTCTACATGAAGGATATCAGCAACTACTCCGATAACCTTGGAATCATTCCTGCGGTCCCTTTCCTCCATAACCTTACGGACAGAACCACCAAAACCTTCATATCTTTCAGACAGATTGTTGATTGCATCTAATTTTGATTTGAGCTGATGATACTTTTCCTGCTGGGCCTTTAAGGCTCCATCACTTTCAGTCATGGAAGTCTTAATTTCAGCCAGTCGCTTTTCAGTATCCTTTTGTGCCTCATGAATATCCTGAATCTGTTTTACTACTTCTTCAAAATTCTTTTCCAGAATCTCAATCTGTTTCTTCTGCTCTGCTTCGTCTGATTTTGCTGAGAGAAGCCTTGACTGCATCTGGCTCTTTCTAATAGTAATCTGTTCAAGCTGACTCTCCAGTCTACCCAGAGAGGAACGAATTACCGCCCTGTCATTAAGAGCTGCAATAATTGCATTTTTATCATTTTCAATCAGGGTATTCTTTTCTTCGATTTCATTCTGCAGAGCCTTCAGGGCATCTACATCCTTTGCCTGGGACTGCTCTAATTCAAGTACCTTTTTATCAGTCTCAGCCTTGTCCTCAAGAATACTGTCCTTTTCCTTATTTCTGGCTTCAATCTCTGCTGCCAGAGCTTCCTTTCTGGTCAGGAAATGAGACTCATTACCTTCAGCAGATTTAATCTGCTCCTTGAGTACTCCAATCTCACCCTCCAGCTTTTCTCTCAGGACATCTGTATCTGAGAGACTCTGGCGGCTCTGAGTAATTGTTTCATCCAAAGAAGCCAGCTCCTCTTCAGTATTGGAATATTCCTGCTTGATTCTATCGTATCTGACCTGAGCTTCCTTGAGCTCCATCTCAGTATTCTTCTGTGTCTCCTCTGTCTCCAGAAGCTTTTTCCTGGTTTCAGAGTTTTCCATCAGGAACATATTGACATCCAGAGTCTTCAGTTCCTCTTTTTTCTTCAGATATATCTTGGCCTTTTCTGACTGGCGCTCCAAGGGGCCAATCTGCCTCTCCAGCTCTGTCAGAATGTCTGTGACACGAACAAGATTCTGTTCTTCTTCCTCCAGCTTTTTAACGGCTGTGGCCTTTCTTCTTTTGAACTTGACAATACCTGCTGCCTCATCAAAAAGCTCTCTTCTTTCCTCAGGCTTACCAGACAAAATCTTGTCAATCTGGCCCTGCCCAATGATTGAGTAGCCTTCCTTACCGATACCAGTATCGTAAAAAAGCTCGTTGACATCCTTAAGTCTTACCACTGAATCATTGATAGTGTACTCACTCTCTCCAGAACGATACAGTCTTCTTGCCACCTTGACCTCATCATATTCGCTCATCAGCTGATGGTCCGAATTATCAAGTGTTATGGCAACATAAGCATAGCTTAAGGGTTTTCTGGTCTCGGTACCTGAAAAAATAACATCCTGCATGCTGGCACCACGCAGCTGCTTGATTCGCTGCTCGCCTAATACCCATCTGACCGCATCGGCAACATTACTTTTTCCTGATCCGTTAGGACCTACAATACCAGTAATTCCATTGTGGAAATCAAACTTTATTCTATTGGCAAAGGACTTAAATCCATTTACTTCAATACACTTTAAATACATTTGGTTTACCTGTTAATTTTCATTTTTAATAGAGCTTCATAAGCAGCCTGCTGCTCAGCCCCTTTTTTACTTCCGCCAACACCTGATGCCATAATGTCATCCCCCATATGCACCTCCACCTCAAATGTTCTGGAATGCTCTGGGCCACTCTCTCTGATGATTTCATAGGTGGGCTCTTTTTTCCATTTCTTCTGGCAGTATTCCTGCAAAATAGTTTTGCTGTCATAAAAGAGCTGTTTATTGTCGATGTCGGAAAGTATAAACTTCTGTATATGATGGGCAGCTGTGTCAAATCCCGCATCCAGATATATGGCTCCAATTATGGCCTCCATAACATCAGCAATAATGGAATCCTTCTGTCTGCCTCCTGTCATCTCCTCGCCCTTGCCTAACAGAATATATTTCTGTAGATTAATCTGTCTGGCATCCTTGGAAAGAGAAAACTCACAAACGATAGATGCTCGTAATTTTGAAAGCTTTCCTTCTGGCAAATTGGGATAATTATTGTAGATATAGTCAGAGGTTACCAGCTCCAGCACTGCATCTCCCAAAAATTCCAACCGCTCATAATGTCCATAGCCATTAATTTTCAGTTCATTGGCATAGGAAGTATGGGTTAGTGCACGCACTAAAAGCATCGGGTCCTTAAACTTGTATCCAATAAGCTCTTCAAATTCTTCAGAGTTTACATAATTCATCTATTTCTTACTCCTGTAATAGCCTTGAAGGCATCCTCAACAGTATGAATTTTTCCAATGTCCATTCCTGACAAATCAAGCTGAAACATCTTTTCAGTCTCCATTGCCATCTGATACATA
Source organism: Lachnospiraceae bacterium UBA1729 (assembly GCA_002315945.1). GTDB lineage: Bacteria > Bacillota > Clostridia > Lachnospirales > Lachnospiraceae > UBA1729. The sequence continues at coordinate 35,455 of DCIJ01000027.1, forward strand.
TCCAGTGAATCAGCCCCTAAATCCTCACTAAATCGTGTATCCATCTTGATTTCGTCAGCATGAACTCCAGTTATCCTAACTACTATTTCAATTAGCTTGTCATAATCTATATTGTTCATTTTTCTCACTTTTCCCTAATTTTTTAACCTTTATTTTTTCAATTAATTACAGATTATTCACTGACAGTCTGCTCCCTGACAGCCTGCTCAATTTTTTCAGGAAGATTATGCTTAGAAAATGCGATGCACTGAAGAATCGTGTTTCTTACTTCCTTGTAGTTGGCACTTCCGTGGGTCTTAACTACCAGTCCCTTTAGACCCAGCATAGGTGCACCACCATACTGATCCAGATCAAAATCCTTAAGTGTTGTCTTCAGGGCAGGCAGTATCAACAGCGCCCCCAGCTTGGTAATAATGGAGGACTTGAGTGCTCCCTTGATTTTTTTCAGCACAAACATGCCAACACCCTCAAAGGTCTTGAGGCAGATATTACCGGCAAAAGCCTCTGTAACAATTACATCAGCACCGCCATAGGGTACGTCTCTTGCTTCTATACTTCCTATAAAATTAATATCAGTACATGCTTTGAGAAGAGGCATGGTTTCCTTGACCAGGGCATTTCCCTTCTCTTCTTCGGCTCCAATGTTGAGAATTCCTACTCTGGGATTTTTTACTCCCATAACATTCTCCATATACAGGCTGCCCATCTTGGCAAACTGAACCAGATTGGATGGCTTGGCATCCACATTGGCACCACAGTCTAATAACAATGCACAGCCTTCGCCAGTAGGAATTACTGGTGCCAGAGGAGGTCTTTCAACTCCCTTCACTCTTCCAACCAGTACCTGTCCGCCAACCAGGACCGCTCCGGTACTGCCGGCTGATACAAAAGCATCACACTCTTTATTTCTTACCATCATCATTCCCTTGACTATTGAGGAATCCTTCTTGGTTCTAATTGCATTAACAGGATGCTCAGCTGTTTCAATTACCTCTGTTGCATCTACTATCTCGATTCTTTCCTTGGGATATTCATACTTGGCAAGCTCAGTCTCAATGACTTCCTTCTTACCAACACATACTACTATTACTTCATCTGACTGCTTTACTGCTTCAACTGCCCCCTTCACAGGTTCATAAGGAGCCTTATCACCGCCCATTGCATCAAGGGCCACACGTATTATTTTTTCACTCATATACTTTCCTCTGGTTACTTTTTCTATTACAGTTTTTTTACTACAGATTATTTTCACACACCTTTTTACAGCTCGTGGTGCTCATTTTCACTTGGCATACGCCAGCTCTTGGCCTTGGCCTCATAACGTCTGGCCGAATTAACCAGACTGGCCTGATATGCTCTGTCATAATCAGGATCTGCCTTAATCTGCTTTGCTAACATATTCAGACTTTCAGCAGCTCCGTACAACGCCTTATCTCCGCCAGTATGAACATCCAGAATGGCCGGAATACTGCTGGCCTGTTCAAACCAGTGGGCAGCCTCAACGGCTTCCTTCTTATCGAAGAAATAATTGCCCAGCTCGAAAAATATTTCAGCGCATGGGAAATGAACGGCAGCTCTTAGCGCATACTTGGCAAACTCAAAATCCCTTCCAGTCTGTCTTGCCCATCTGGAGTAGATACAGAAGGCCTGTTCAAGTCTTTCAACAGGAGCATCTTCATCATTAAGAGTCCTTTCAAAAATTGGCAGGGACTGTTCCAAATCTTCCACTGTGCCACTGATGTATAATTCCTTGGCAAACATATTGTAGAGTTTTGTTGAAAGCTCTCCCTCTTTTTCAAAGGTGTCAATAAAAATCTTGAAATCTCGTTTGCTGTGAAGTGCCCTTGGCATATGCAGGATTTCAATCTCACTATTAAAAACCACCGGCTTAAGTCTTATGGTTTCATGAATAGGATCGATCCATGTAAACTTTCTCTCTCTTTTGTACAGCTTGGGTCTGTACTCATCCCGGATATTCATTACAGTATTGTACTTGTCCGGAGTGATGTACTTCATCTGTACTATCTCCACCTCAGGAAGCATGGCTGCCTTAAGTGTCTTAAATTTTTCTCTATTAAAATCATTTAGTACTTCATCCGCATCAGCACAGTAGATATATTCCATGGTAGCCTTGGAAAATGAATAATTCCTGGCTTCCGCAAAATCATATGTCCATTCAAAGTCAAAAATCTTGTCTGTATACCTGGCCGCAATCTCTTTTGTGGCATCTGTGGAACCAGTATCCACAATGATTATCTCATCCATTAAATCAGCTATGGAATCCAGACATCTTGCCAGAATATCTTCCTCATTCTTAACTATCATACAGAGACTAATTGTTGTCATTTTGTCATACCTTCTTGTAATTTTGTACCCTCCGACTGCCTATGGCGATTGCCAAAAAAAAAGAAAGAAATTTGTCATTGCGCATAAGCATACAAGGTGCATTATACCACAAATCAGGCGCAGAAAGTATAAAATAATAATAAAAGGGGTGAATTCACAACATGTGTGGATTCACCCCTGAATATTCGTACATACCTTAAGGACACTGGCGAAGCGTGTGGCGTTACGGTCTATACAAACTGGTTTGTATTCTCATCATATTCATAGTTTATTTTTTTAAGGCTTTCAACTATAGCTTCCCTGTCTGCATCCATGTCTTCACACAGGGCATCCAATGATGAATAAAAGTCTCTAAGCTTAAGGTTAACTACGCTCAATAGCATAACCGGATCCTTTGGCAACATATTACCCTCCTTTATCATTATTCTTTTCTAAGGTTAGAAAAACCTAATTGCCTATCTGTTCTCATGTTTGCCTGCCAGCAGATTTCCTATGTTATTTCTAATATATCTGAAGGTTTTTTCCTCACCTTCATTTGACAGCATGGTAAGGAGATACTCCAACAGCTCCTTGGTATCCGGGTGCAGGAGGTTCTTCATCTTAGCTAACCCTCTGTTGTAATAGTTTATAGGATCGCTGTCTGTATAGCTGGCCCCATTGTAGGTCTTGCTGGCAGCAATACGATCCATAACCATCTCCAGCACATATTTTTCAGGCATGGGGGCCGGCTCCATACCTGAGGGATTGGCAGACTTAATCGTGTAGTCAATCCAGTATTCAAAATGATGCCTGTTTCTTCCCTTGTGGTGAAGCCAGCTAGTAGAATAGCCAATCTCCTCTCGCTCCGCATTATTAGGACTTCTGAAGCCCTGCCAGTATCTTGCCCCCACCAGAAATTCAGTAGGAGAAAACTTGGACAGGTCATGCATTATTCCCTGATAATACAGTCCAATGGCAAAACACCCTTTCATAACCAGGTACTTATGCTTACTAATTGTCTTTAGATGGTTTATCGCTTTTTTTAATGTAATTCTTGTCATCTCTATGCTCTTCTTCATACAATTATTTTAGCTAATGATACCACTTATGCATTCACAGGTATAGCAAAAAAAACCCGACTCAATAGTGGTGCTACTAAGGGATTTTTAGAGAATATTTGTAAATGACGTTTTCAAGCGGTATGAAACAAAGAAAATCTAAAATCGAAGGTAGCACTATGGCAGCTAAGAATTGCAGAAACATGAAGGTTTATGAGCAGAGTGGATATCACTACAAGTCCACACCGACTATTATACTGAAAGGACTGTGGCTTAAAGAGTTTGGATTCTCGGAGGGCACACAGATTCAGGTACAGTGTGAGGATGGTAAGCTGGTAATCACTAAGGCTCAGGAGCCTATTGCAGAGTAAAATTTAAAATACAGATTTTGAGGAGCCGATGATTACAATCGGCTCTTTTTACATTAATGTTGCATTTATTCGCAATAACGCATATAATACATATTATATCAATGCTAATTGGAGGCCTATATGGATTATATTTCTGTAAAACAAGCTGCAGAGCTATTTGAAATATCTGAACGCAGAGTACAAAAATTATGTGAAACAAATCGTATTGAAGGGTGCAATAGAGTTAGTGGTGTGTGGATTATTCCTGCAAATGCACAAAAGCCTACAGATGATCGTATATCAGAAATCCCTGATGATTCAAACTGTATATCTTTAAAAGAATTATGCGATATATTATCAATTTCTACAGCAACAGGCAGAAACTGGATAAAATTAGGAAAACTCATTCCGGAATACACTGATAAAAGAACACCTTATTTTACTAGAGAATATGTCAATGCATTAAAATCAAACATTGAATCTGGTGCGAACAAAGCATTAAAAAGTCGAAGGAATAAAAAATATGTATCCGGGAACGCATTATATAATTCATATGTTTCAGAACAATGCCAAAGTATTATATCTTTACAGAAGGTATTAGCACTTGTTGCTGATAATAATATTGAGCTCAATGATGCTACTATTCAGGTGTTAGTTGCTGATTGTGCACTTCATTTATTTGCATCCAAGAATGCTATGCAGATACCAAACGAGGGCAATCTTATCCTACAATTCTTAAACAAAGAATTCTCTATCGGTGAATATGACGAATTGATTCTTGATTTATTTGAGGACAAAGAAAGTGCGATCCTATTCTGCCAAAATCATCCTTTATTATTCAGTATGAATTATGTATATGAGCCGAATGAGGATGTTTTAGGACTAATATATATTTCTTGCAATAATATCGGAAATAGAAAAGCTACTGGTTCCTATTACACCTCAACAAAAGTAGTTAAAGCACTTATAAGTAAGCTGAATATCCAAACAATGGATAAAGTATTGGATCCATGCTGTGGAACAGGTAATTTCCTACTTCAATTGCCTTCTGCTGCATCGTTTGATTCAATTTATGGCAACGATATAGATTCTATTAGTGTGAAGATTACTCGCCTTAATATGGCATTAAAATACGAAGCACCTGTTACGGAAATAATAGAACACATAACAGAGCTGAATTATCTTACAGAGTACCAAACCAATGATTTTCAATACATCATCGGAAATCCTCCGTGGGGATATGAATTTACAGAAGATGAAAAAAATGCTTTAAGAAAAATATATAAATCGACCTCCGGAAAAAATATAGAATCTTACGATGTCTTTATTGAACAAGCATTAAATCATTTGGCAAAAAATGGACATTTAGCATATGTTTTGCCAGAAGCAATTCTAAATGTTAAAGCGCATACAGAAATAAGAGAAATACTACTGCAAACATGCAGCATAAAAAATCTTGATTTTCTAGGAAATGCTTTTGACGGTGTTCAATGTCCATGTATTATTTTGGATTTAGTATATACAAAGCTGGCTTTTTCTACATGGGGTATGACAGTGAATACAGGAAATGGTTCTTTTGTTATAAACACAGACAGAGAGGTAACTTCAGAATATTTTAGCTTTACTACAGAAGACTCAGAATATAATATTCTCAAGAAAATACGAAATACAAGTGATTGTGTATATTTGGCAGGTAATGCTGATTTTGCATTAGGTATTGTAACCGGAAACAATAAAGAATATATTTCGAGTATCAAAACAGCTGAAAACGAAATGGTTTTAAAAGGTGCAGATATCAGTAAATATCACATAAATCCAACTACCAAATATATTATTTTTAAACCGGAAAGTTTCCAGCAAATCGCACCTACAGAAATGTATAGAGCGGAAGAAAAACTGCTTTACCGTTTCATTAGCAGTCAATTGGTATTTGCATATGATGATCAACAGACGCTATCCTTAAATAGTTGCAATATCGTGATCCCTAGAATTTCTGGTGTAAAAACAAAGTATATTCTTGCGATACTAAACTCTAGGGTTGCACAATTTATATATAAAAGAGAATTCAATTCAGTGAAGGTTTTACGATCTCATATTGAGAATATACCAATTCCTTTGGTAGATGAAGCTAAACAAGATGAAATTATTGCTGTAACTGATAGATTGATATCTGGTCTTGAACCTGGCGTAGCAGAAACTGTTTACGACGAATTGGATATGATGATATCAGAAATATTTAATCTAAATCACACTGAAATAGAAATCATAAAAAACGCCGTTGATGGAGAGAATAAATTTTTATCTTAACAACAGATGAGCCAATGTCCCAAAAGAGACATTGGCTCTACTTATTAGTGCTCTAATAAATTATAGAGTTCTGCATAAGTTAATACTCTTTCTAAGAAGTTTCTTCTATGGTACTCTATATTGCTCTCATTCAAATGGAACTGACCTTCACCTTCATTTCCTCTATGTTGTTTGTCCGAATATCCCGGACAATCCAATACCTCATCGCTTGTCATTTTATATACTTCAATTGAATCAGCAAAAAATAATCCGTAATAGAGTAAATCAAATTCTTTTCTTTTTACCTGCTGAATATTGCAGTCAAAGCTGTATCTGTTTGTCTCTGAGGATTTCATTGCTCTATTAGCAAGATTAGCTTTTTTGCATTGATCGATTACATTATCATCACGAATTTTATCATCGTTTTCTTTCATAACAGTTGAGAATTTAACTTCTATTCTTTCTTTTGAATGTCTGTCTCTTTTATCAAATGCTAAAGATCCCGATTCATCTAAGTCATATAATCTTTTAACCATTATTTCTGCAACAGTTCCAAATCTTCTAGTTCTTAAAGCAAATATACCATCACGGAACTCCTCCATTAGTTCGTTACCAATTATGTAATCCATCTTTTGTTCCTCCTTATTAAACTTATGGTTTTAGAAGTTCATATAAATCTTTATATGAAATCCACCCACAAAAAAATCCACTTTCTTCAATGTGCCATTTTAAATTTTCATTATTGATATGCATCTGTCCCTCTGCTTTATCATTTCCTCTATGTTGAAACGGCGATATGTTCGGGAATCTTCCTGTATCAGAAAACTTTTCCTGACAAAATGCAACATATTGATTTCCAATATTCAGAATTCTTTCTAATTGATTTTCTGATGTAAGCCCATTTAATTCGATATCACAAATCACACTATTCCAAGGCTCTAACATATCATTTTCTACTATAAAACTTTTTGCATCTTCAGCATATTGATTATTACTATTCTCAATAGCTTGCAGTTTCTCTTTTGCTTTTCCTACAGTCTTTTTGATTTCACTCTTTCTTCTCGGAAAATTGACAATTAAATCAATGGATTTATCAACACTAGGTTTTGGCGATTTTTGCGGGGATATAAAAAACTGTGCTGTCATGATATCTTTTAATTCTTCTGATGACATAGAAAAAATAGCAATCTGATCTTCAAAGAAAAGCCCATAATATAGCTTATCAAATTCATAGGCTTTAATTTGCTCTATATTTCTATCAAAACGAATGTTTTCATTTTCAAGAAAATCAACATATGATATCCGACGTGAAATAGGATTGGCATTTCTCATGCAAATGCTTAGACAATTATTCCAATTCAGATCATCTTCTGTATATTCAGCTTTTGAAAACTTAACTTCTATTTTGATTCCATCATCCGATTCCAAGTCGTACTTTGTTGTTCCTTCAACCACAGAAAACCCATAAAGCTTTGCAATCATAAATTCGGCAACTCTACCAAATCGGCGGGTATTCATATTAAAAATTCCATCTCTCAATTTAGATTCATCGTCTGTTAATTCAAGATCGTGTAATTCATTTGATAACGGCAATGTTACACCTCCATTCCTTCAACTGTGACAAAAAGAGCTGAAATCGTGAGATTAAATCCCTCTGCTATCTTATATATATTTTGGAGAGAAATATTACGCTTCCCAGCTTCCACAGATGCATAATAGGTTCTATCCATTCCAATAGATAACGCAAACTTCTCTTGACTTAATCCCGTTTCTTCTCTTAGTTTTTTTATTGCTAATCCGAAGCGTTTCTGAATCATGGCTCTAATTCCTCCAATATAGTTATATTATACTGTGTATGACTTTAAGGCAACGGATTATAAGTCACAGAGTAAACATAATAAAAATACGCTAAATGAAATAATTTCACTTAGCGCAGCAGGTGTCTTTATAAAACGCAGATTGAATCTTTACTAATATTGCTAAAGTCATTCTCGATCTGGTACCCTGTATATTGTTTATTTGTATCAATCCATCTTAATACATCAGGTTTTTTATCTAAAAAATGGAATGAAATAGGTATCTTTAATTCAGGATATCTTTCTTGAAGTTCAATAATACTTATGGGCTCTATTTCTTTAAGCCAAAGCACTTTCATGACAAACTTATTTCTCTGCATATAATCTCGTATACGAGCAACAACCTCACAATCATCTTGATACTGAAATAACCAATCTGATAATAGTTCTCTCTGAGATAATCCTATCTCTGCCACTATCTGTTGTCGAGGTTTACCTAAATATACAAAAGCACGAACTTCTTCATTACAGAATTTCTTCCTATGTTCAAATATTTTATCTCCATTTCTCAAAGCTGGATACCATTTTTCATCAAAACTCAATAAAATAGTACGCATATGCTAAAATCTCCTTTCAAATGATTCATATTATAGTTGTAACTGGTAGGGGGGAATCACAATCTCCACATCTTATATAATGTCGAACCGCTGCCCAGCCTCACGCATAAAATCGCGAAATGCAATAGGGGGGGCTATGGTTCCATTGTCACAGATACTGAAATAGTATGATCTTTAACCAGTGTCTCCTGATATTTACATCTTAAAATTTCACTTCTTATAAGATTTTCAACAGCTGATTTTCCATAATCATCCAATAATAGATACAAATTAAAAATATCCTGCAAATGTTCTTCCGTTTCCCAAGCTCCAAGTTGGTCTATTTCTTCGTCTGTAAGAGTAGCAGAAGAATCATCATCCGACCGCCCCAGCAGATAATCCGTTTTTACATCCAACAGCTCTGATAAGGTGCAGAGCATTTCAAAGTCTGGTTTTCTTTTTCCGGTTTCCCACATTGCCACAGTGCCGGTAGAGACTGACAGCTTTTGGGCAAGTGTAACTTGTGTATAGCCTTTTTTCTTTCGAACCTCTTTTAATCGTTTGTCGAACATAGCATTCCTCCATAAAATACAATCAATATACGCTTATATTATCACAGTCTGTTATTTTTATAAACTGTCTTTTATAATATTACATCATATTTTGTAACATTATGTGAGATTTTATATTGACTTTTATATCTGATTATGCTAAAGTAATGATGTAGAAATCAAAACGCATCTACGGAGGCCCTGCTCCATCGCCAGGGAATCAGAGTCAATCAAAGTAAATAATAGACAAATATTGAGTCAATCAGAGTCAAACACCGGAAATCCGAGTCAATCAGAGTTCCGGTGTTTTTTTTGTCCAAATTTACGAAAGGAGCATTTGATTATGGTGATGGATAAAACAACGATGAGCGTTCAGGAGCTTTCCGCACAGATGGGTATCTCACTTCCCAAAGCCTATGCGCTGGTAAAACAGCCAGACTTTCCTACCATCAAAATCGGTACCAGAATCCTCATACCAATTGAAGCTTACAAAGAATGGCTGCTCAAAAACGCAATCAAAGACTGACAGATACCAAATTTCAGCGGAAGGAGGTAACCACAAGTGGTATCCCAGACTTTGATTGAAGAATTAAAACAACAAAAAATATGGCTTATATACTTTAAGACCATTACAAAGAACGGCAATACTACCAAATCGCCTCGTTCTGCAAAGAACACTGCAACAGGAGCGGATAAGGCACACGCTGATACACTTGTCACCTATGATGAAGCAGCTTCTGCCATGAAGCTATATGAAGCGGATGGAGTTGGTCTTGTAATTCCTGAGGATTATTTTCTTTTGGATATCGACCACAGGGAACTGTCAGATCCGTTTGTGCAGATGATGCTTGCAAGGTTTGATACCTATACAGAGTATTCCCCAAGCGGAAACGGCATCCATATATTAGGAAAGCTCGATAAAGACAGACTGCCTATTTACTATGATGAGAAAAATGCCAGATACCGCCTCGACAGTGCCTATTATTACAAAAATTCAAAGCTGAACCTGGAAATATATCCCGGCTGTGCAACAGCAAGGTTTTCCACCTTTACAGGAAATGTGATAAAAGACCTTCCATTAAAGGACTGCACACAGGCACTTCTTACTACATTCGATAAGGAAATGCGTAAAAAGGAAAAGGTCAGATACAGCTCTGAACGTGATGGGGATAAGGCATCATTTGATATTATCTGCGATCTCAGGAAACAGAAAAATGCAGATAAGTTCATAAAGCTTTATGACAAGGGCGATTTCTCTGATTACGGCTCACAGTCCGAAGCGGACGCGGCACTTTGTTCCATGATTGCTTTTAGGACAGGTGATGATCCTGAAATGGTGGATGAAATATTCCGCACATCTGCTCTTATGAGAGACAAATGGGAACGTGATGATTATCGAGAAAATACCATAAGGTATGCGATAGATTCCCTTGAAGGTCAGTTCCATAAATCAGTACGCAGCAGACCGCCCTTCATTGTCTATGATGAAGCTAAAGGCAGGGAATATGTTATTCCAAACCTTTTAGCCCAGTATGTTAGGGAACATCTGAATTACGTGCTTGTAAGGGATGATGGTAGACATGCTCTTATGAAATATGTCTATGAGGATGGCTATTATCAGTATCACGCAGATGATATGATGAAAGGCCGCATTAAGCAGTTTATTGCTGATTATGATGAAACACTGGTAAATCTTCGGGATGTAAATGCCGCTCTGGAGCACATCAAGACAGACCTGGATTATGTGCCAATGGATCTGATGGATGCAGATGAAAGTATTATCAACTTCCAGAATGGTCTTTTAAGGATTACAGCAGATGATATGGAGCTTATCCCTCATTCCCCAGATATCTACAGCACAATTCAGATTCCCTGTGAATGGAGCTTTGATAATACTGCAACACCTGTATTTGATGCATATATGCACACACTGACAGATGGCAATAAGGATATAGAGAAATTACTGCTCCAGTTTATCGGAGTATGTATATCAAATGTCAAAGGTTACCGCCTTAAGAAATCCTTATTCCTTGTAGGTGATGGTGATACAGGCAAATCACAGCTTAAAAGCCTTGTGGAAAAGCTTTTGGGTAAAGGCAACTTTATTGGCATTGACCTAAAAGAGATTGAATCCCGCTTTGGTACCGGTTCTACTTACGGCAAACGCCTTGCAGGCAGCTCTGATATGAGTTTTTTATCAGTGGATGAGCTTAAGACCTTTAAGAAAATGACCGGTGGTGACAGCGTATTTGCTGAAATGAAGGGCGAACAGGGCTTTGAATACACCTACGGCGGTATGCTTTGGTTCTGTATGAACCGACTCCCAAAGTTTGGTGGCGATAACGGTCAGTGGGTATATGACAGAATCATGGTTGTAAATTGTCCCAATATTATTCCCAAAGCAAAACAGGATAAGGAACTGCTGGACAAAATGTATGCAGAGAGATCCGGTATTATCCATAAGGCTGTATTGGCATTACAGGAAGTAATTGCAAATGGCTACAGATTTAATGAGCCTGACTGCATATTCAAGGCAAGAGCCGACTACCAGCAAACCAACAGCACTGTTATTACCTTCTATAACGAGTGTATGTGCCCTTGGGAAAACGGCAAAATAAACCGCCATTACACTGCTGGCAGAATATTCAAGGTTTATCAGGCTTGGTGCAAAGACAATAACAACGGCTTTGCTCAGAATGCCAAAGAGTTCCGCGAACAGCTTGCTGATTATCTTGGAACAACCTTTTCGGAAATGACTACCATGCAGAAGGGCAACCGCTATTATAGAAATCTTACCATCACTGGGGAAACCAAAGAGCTTTATGCAAAGGAGTACGGATATGATGATGAAACGGACTTCTTGCAATAGCTGGGTAGCACCCCGGGTAGGACTAAAAATAAGAAGTCCTACCCACGCAAACCCTTTAACCACAATGGTTTCAGCCATTAGGTAGGACTGGGTAGGACTTCTCCAAACTCATTGGCGAAAAATATAAAAGTTATGTGTGCAAGGTAGTATGCATATAAAAGTATATTTTATGAGAAATGGAATTGTGATTACTCCTACCTACAACTACCTATAGGCTACGAACCCTTATTTTATCAGCAATATCAGAAAAAAAGGACTCCTACCCGAAGTCCTACCTGACACCTACCTGAGCAGGAATAACTCCTACCTAGACTACAAATAAATTTATTTTACGGAGGAAATGAACATGAATTATCCATTAAGAAAAGCAAACAAGGAAGGTACTCGATTAGAACCACAGCACAGTTATTATTCAGATGAATATGCTGAGAGAATGTGCGACCTTCATCTCAGGGATGAGATCCATCGTGACGGCAACGGCAAGCTTCATAAGTATTACAGACTTCATGCCAAAAAGGCGCATACAGAGGAGCAGGCTTTCGCCTATGACATTAAATGCCCACACTGCTATTCAATGCTTAAGCAGGTCGGCAGACAGGAAACCTATACAGAGCTTGGTCTTTATACCTGTCCAAGCTGTAACAGATATTAAGGAGGAACTTACAATGAGCTATACAGAATTTTCTAATCAGCCTGAATATTCAGGACACTTTTGGAACGCAATGAGAGGTCATAACGAGCATTATGACAAGCTTCACGGAGGTTATGACAATTATACCAGCACTTATAATTTCCCTGACACATCTAATAGCAAGCTTGAAGCACTTATAAAGGCTGAGAGCATTTTTAGAAATATTGCCACAGTTTTCAAGGCATACAGGAGCAATTACCGCATCTTTGCAAAGGACTGTGAAGATCTGGCAGTATTTATCCCTGATGGCGGTCAGATTCCGATTTATGATGGAATCAATGATTATTTTACCATTAACACCGTGGATTCACATAAGCTGGCTGCCTTTGTCAAGTTGGATGAGGACTTTGCATCTGATGCCGCCTTTGGCATTGAAGATTATCTAACAAAGAGATTTGCCGGTAACTTTGCTGATGCAGAGGATAAGGCATTTATCTGTGGTACTGGTGTGGATGAGCCTACAGGAATACTTAATGATGGGAGCGGAGCCGAAGTCGGTGCGACTGCATCCGCTCTTACCTATGATGATGTAATCAGCCTTTACTTCAGTATTAAGCCTAAATACCGCAAAAAGGCAGTGTGGCTTATGAATGACAATACTGCAATGGCACTTCGTAAGCTGAAAGATAAGGACGGCAATTATCTTTGGAACAGCAATAACGATACCATTCTTGGTAAGCAGGTATATATTTCAGAGTTTATGCCTGATGCAGCTGCCGGAGCAAAGCCTGTTGCCTTTGGAGATTTCTCTTATTACTGGACAATCCTTAGAAAGAGGATTTCAGTAAGGTCACTTACAGAGAAATTTGCACTTAATAATCAGATTGGCTATCTTGCCTTTGAGTTCCTTGATGGAAAGCTTGTACGCAGGGATGCTGTAAAGGTATTGCAGATTACACAAAGCTAAAATCTGACTTATGTCATGATATACAGCCATGGCCTGTACTCCCTTATAGGCTGTGGCACTCCTATTTTTCACTTTTCATTTCGCGACTTTACACACGAAAGGGGGCGGCGGTTCTACGCTTATACCTATATAGAGATTTGCACACCCCCTACCCCCTGAAAGGTGATACCCCGACACAGAATCTAAGTATCAGAGTCAAAATAGAAATCATTACGGAACAAGCTGGCTGTGCAGCTCGTTTCTGTTGAAAGGAGGAGCTATGGATCAGGATAATATCACCAGAAAATATATTGGCGATATACTTTATATTATCGAATCAGAGACCAGTGCTTCCGCAACAGAAACTGCTGTGGATAAGATCAAAAGACTGATTCTATCAGGTACTGATGCCACCACCAAACAGGCATCCTAAATTTCACAATTTGTTCGGTTGACTTCTCTTCATAGCGGGCCTATGATTAGGTTACCGCTTGAAGACTGTCATGGAAGGAGGACACATGATAGGACAGTCTTTAAAGATAACAGCCCTGTATTG
>DCIJ01000024.1 GCA_002315945.1 Lachnospiraceae bacterium UBA1729
ATTCCCCACAGAGCTTCCTGCTCCTGCTCCATGGCATTATAGGGAACAGTTGTAATTACCACACGTATTCCTCTGTTCTGGCAATACTCAATAAACTCCCCAATCAATGGAGCATCCGTATCTTCGTACAGCTTTGCACTGGACTCATCTACATAGGGATATCTTTCAACTTCCGTTACTTTATTGGAAAATTCATATCCCATGTGCCCCTTTGAGCTTAGTCCATGTAATCTGAAATCTCCTCTGTCCAGACTTTTCCAACGCTCATGATATCTGATTATTGGAAATAATATCTCCATGGTTTCTTTAGAATCCCCATACAGACTTCTGGTTGCCTCTATTTTTGTTTTATTTAAGGGAAAACCATCTGCAAATTCATGAAAACCAATAAAAGTTTCATCTGGATCACTTCTATCCCAATAGTTTTCCACATCCAGCACCACAACCTGTGGATTACAATACTGTAACGCCAGCTTAAGCATGGGAAGATTTCTTCGAATATCATTGTATTCCGAACATAAAATATATGAAGTTGCTGAATATTTCTCCCATAATCTTACGGGAATAACAGCATTCATTACATGACTTGTTCCAACAAATAAAATATCCGGTTGGGAATTTGCATAAATCAAATCCCCATACCGGTTTGCAGATACTTTTCTATTTAGAATTGTCTCAACACGGAAAAATGCTGCAAAAGTAAAAGTGATTAATAATGCTGCAATTACCGTACTACTAAGAATTTTTTTCATGAATATCAAGGTTTCTCACCACAACACAACACGCTTTGCCTGTGTCATTATGGTAAGTACTAAAAATTGAATTGACTACTTTCTATTTCATCACGGACCAGTTTATATTCCCCATCCTGTCCTACTGAATATACACTTGGAAGTCTTCTACTTAAAAACAGCGCAATTCCCTCAGTGATGCTGTAGGCTCCAACCTCTTTAAATATAAGCTTGTCTCCCACTTTCAGATCCTCTATGGGTACATCTCTGGCGATAATATCATTAAAGCTACATAGTGAACCAAAAATCATCCATTTAGTAGTATCAGCACTTAACTGGTTATTTGTCTTTCCACTACCAAGCTTTTCTATAATAGGCGTTTTTAGAGCCATGTTCTGGCCATAGTAACTTAACTGATTCTTTCCACCATCAATTATGCAGACATTTACTCCATCATTAAATTTTACATCTGCAACTTTTGTAATATAGCTTCCTATTGAGGCCGAAAAAAATCTTCCCATTTCCAGAGTAGTATCGTATGAAAAATCTTTTTCAACCAGATAAGAAACCAGTTCCTCAAACAAAGAAAACTGATTCTCAAAGTTATCATCTGTAAAATATGGAACAGTAAGTCCAGGACCATATTCAAACAGCTGTGGCTTCCATCCATATTTCTTATCAAGCAAATTAACAAACTCTTCTATCTTGTCAATTTCTTTTTTAAGCTTTTCAATCTTCTTTTTTGCAGTACCTGTAAAATAGTGGATACCTATGATTTCAACATTGCTATTACTATTTCTGTTAGCAATAATTTCTTCAAAGACGGAAGCATCCATTCCAAACTGGGCACCATTTGACAGACGCAGAATGGTCTTTACCTGTTTATTTTGTAATTTTGCCTGTCTGCAAATATACTCATAATGAAGTGCTGACTCTGCAGTGATAATACCAACTCCACTGCTTATTCCATCCGCCACATATTCTTCTTCCTTGTTTACTCCAGAAAGTACAACCTTTGAAAGATCAATACCAGTCTTTTTACAGATATCAAGCTCACCCCAGGAGCACACCTCGAAGGCATGAACATACTTATCCATGCATTTTATAATAAAGGAATTAGCTTTAATCGCATAACACAGATTGATTTTACTATCTGCTTCCTTCGCAAGGCTTTTCTTAAGTTGTAATAAATTCTCCATTCTGTTTGAAAGAATTCTTTCATCAAAAATAAAGCATGGAGTCTTCAGTTCGTCTATTCTCATAATGCAGCAAGCTTTCTTCTATCTATCTTTGCATGTTCGTTTAATGGCAATGCTTCCATCCACTGAATTTTTCCAGGCATCATAAATGCAGGAAGTTTTTCCTTTATGGCACTTCTGACTAAAGCATCACATTCACTCTGACTGCTATAGTATAGGGAAATTAATTCCTCGCTTTCCTTGTAGGTACAGCATGCCATATGAACTTCATCCAATGCATTCACCACCACTTCAATCTCACTTAACTCAATTCGGTGGCCCATATGCTTAATCTGGAAATCCTTACGACTTACATAGTAAAGATTTCCTTCCTCATCATATTTTCCAAGATCGCCTGTTTTATATATTAGATCCTGATATGCTGATACATCTGGATCCTGAACAAAGGCTTTTGCTGTCTGCTCAGGATTGTTATAATATCCCAACGCAAGGCAGGTTCCCTTTACACATATTTCTCCCAGCTTCTCTGGCTCAGTGATTCGTTTTAGAGTTTCTGTATCCTGTAAAAATACTTCACTGTTTTCGAATGCTTCGCCCAAAGGAAGATTCTGTGTATCCTCAAATTCTCTATCTACAATATAGTAATTGCAGTTACAGGTAATCTCTGTTGGACCATACAGATTTACATAGGTTACCTGTGGCAGATACTCCTTCAGGTATTTTAAACACTTAATGGGCATAACCTCTCCAGAGAACATAATTAACTTCAAATCATCTGGGATACATGCTTCAAAAAGCTTAAAGTTCTGAACTATTCTTAATGCACTTACAGCCCATACAAGAGTATTTACTTTGTTTTCCTTCAGGTATGGTAACAGTGAAGATGGCATAACAAAGTATGCCTTTGGAATTACTACAACCGTACCACCCATAAACAGTGCATTGTAAATATCCTTAACAGATACATCAAAATCAAAAGGAGCCTGATTTCCAAATATTGGATATTCAGGGAAAGGAAACACCTCTGTAAATCTATTTACCAAATCCAATACGGATCTGTGTGCAACCAAAACACCCTTTGGAACACCTGTTGTACCAGAGGTAAAGATTGCATACAAAGGATCTGTATCTATTCCTGTTCTTCTGACTTTTTTCAAAGCAAGAACTTCTTCTTCCAAAAGTGACTCCTGCTCATCATAATTTTTACTGCCGGCAGGTGTTTCTGAAAATGGAATTACATTTTCAACTGTCAGTTTTCTCTTGGTAGCTGACAGCATAAGTACAGGATTTAGAGTCTCAATAATTAAGTCAATTCTCTGTTTAGGTAAAGTTGCATCAATTGGAACATAAAAATTACCACTATATACAACTGACATGAACAGCAACAGACTTTTGATATTCCTGTCAACAAACACTGCTACTGGTTTATTTTTTTCTCCATCACAAAGGCCGGCCCTTTCCCTAATCCAAAGGCCGGTTCTGGATGCCACTGTCTTTAAGTTGGAATAACTAATCTCTTCGTCCTTATCCTTAAAAACTATTCTCTCAGGATATTTTGAAGCAGATTCTTCCAACAGGCTCAATACATTAAATTTATTCATATACTAGTCCTGAAGTTCCTGAATCATTTCCCACATTGCTTCAGCGGAGTTGAAATTTTCAGGCTTTAACTGAGCTACTGTTACTTCTACATCAAAGGTATCATTAATTGCATTAACAATAGTAATAATATCAAAAGAAGCAAGAATACCATCATCAATAAGTGCATCCTCTAACTCAAAATCTACGTCTGGTTTTGCTTTCTGCAAAATCTGCATTAATTCATCCATAATTGTCTCCTTTAACTATATTTCAGATAATTTTTTTAGATTATACCAAAAACCCTCGATTATTAAAAGCAGATGAATTTTCATTTATAGAATTTTTATTATATGTGTATCCTGCGTACAGCTTTTCCGAGTTACTCATAATGGGATCCTGGCAGTCTTTTTTAGCTACCTCAATCCAGGTTTCCCTTAATGAAGTAATCAGCTTTTCGCATATTTCCAGACATTCTATTTTATTTGAAGCAATTGCCCTGGACATCTGTTTGTAAAAATAGGTGTACAGACTATAGTAGTTTGCCCCCAATTCTGTATTAATACGCGCAGATTTTTTCAACTCAACAATACATCTCTTGGCATTGTTTACTGCATTTAAAAATGCTTCCTCATCCTTTGCCTGATATGCTTCACCTATATATTCCAGCGTAATATCATATAAAACCACTATCATCTGGGAAGAATTTGCTTCAGTTATTTTTAGTGTAAATTCTTTTTTCTTTTCGTTTGTCATAATTACTGTAAGAGCTGAAGTACCTGGCTGGGTCTCTCATTTGCCTGGGATACCATGGAAGTGCCGGCCTGAACCAGTACCTGGTAGTTTGTATACTTTGTCATTTCTTCTGCCATGTCTGTGTCGGTTATTGTTGAATAGGCTTTTGTCATATTCTCTTCGGTAGCATCAAGACTGTTTATTGCGTGCTCCAGTCTATTTTCATATGCTCCAAGGCGAGCTCTGTGAAGCGACAGCATGTTTATTGCATCCGAAGAGGCCTTTATTGCTCTACATGAGTCTTCATATGTTGCAACAGACAGTTTATCAATCTGAAGGGTCTTTGTGTTGACCGCGCTCAAATTCATGTTAAGCTCCTGTCCTTCTTCTGCACCTATCTGAATTACCATTCCACCATAGCCCTTCAGTTCAACTCTTGTTTCAACCTTATACACCTCATATCTGACTTCCTTAGTTTTGGTTGTCTTAGTTTCCTCATCAATAACAGGTGCATCAAACTCATCTTTTTCTACTACAGTAATATCTTTTGTATCAGGAGTCTGCCCTGTTATTTCACTATTATTGGAAAATAATCTATCCCAATCCATTGAAAGAGACAGATCAAATTCGTTATCACCAGTAATTTGAAGAGTATCCTTATAATGGCTTACGCTATAGACCGGATTATTTATTGTCTTATATTCTATCTCTTCGTTAGTCTTTGGATGAGTAAAGCTTGCTTCATCATTAAGCTTTACCTCAAAATCGTTAGGATTATTTACATCTAATCCCGCTTCCATGATTTCATAGGCTCCGCTAAATTCATAATCTGCTATGTCATCGTTATATTCCATAACTTTTCCAACATAGAATGTGAACTTGTAATAGCCAGCCCTGCACTTATCATTGTAATCAAGCACATCTACACCAACTGAATTGGTGTATCCCTTTACTCCTACGCTTCCGTCTAACAGATTAATTCCATTAAACTCTGTTGTCTCGGAAATTCTATCTATCTCTTCTTTTAATTTCTGAACTTCCATTTCAACATTAGCTCTGTCGGAATCGCTAAGTACACCATTACTTGCCTTAATGGAAAGTTCATTAATACGTGTCAGCATATCCTGCACTTCATTCAATGCGCCTTCAGCAGTCTCAACTACATTAACACCATCTGACGCGTTATCACTTGCCAGCTCCAGACCCTTAATCTGGAGGCGCATTTTTCTTGATATTGCAATACCTGACGGATTATCCTTCGCATGGTTAATCTTGTATCCTGTTGACAGTCTTTCTGTAGCCTTTTCCAAAGCTGTTTCATTTTTATTAAGCGACTGAGCTGCAAGATAAGCTGACATATTATAATTTATCTTCATATTTTTTTCTGCTCCTACTTTTCAAGCGCGTTTGATATTGCTGTGAGTGCTTTCATAGCAATGCCAAACAGTTCCTTACTGCTGGTTTCTGATATTTCACTATTATTAGTATTTACTGGAGCTGTTGCATAGCTCTTATTCCATCCAGCATATATTCCCTGGCAGGAATAACCCTTCTCCAGCATTGCGTTTTCTACCTGAGAACTAATTTCATCTATTATATCGGATGAATTTTTTCTTTCATAAACCATTGATCCAGAAATTTTTTCACCTTTAACCAGTAGATTAAGTGACATTTTCCCTATCACCTGTGTATCCATTGAAATATCGATGGCTCCCTTATCATTTTCAGAGTTTTTCAGGGTCAGATGTACATTACTAATCTCATCACCTATTTTTACCGGAATATTATAACTATTTTGCTTCACCTGAGAGATACAAAATCCCAGCTGTTTATATATGAGTCCCGCCATTCTGGTATCCAGCAATGAGAGATTATCCTTTGTATTTAGTGTACTGTTTATCTTTTCCTTCGCTATATTGATAAAGTCCTCATATCGAACAGCTGGCTGCTCATCAGTTTCTTCTGAAAATAGCTGCCTTGCCTCATCTTCTAAAGCTTCCTGATTATCTTTTGTATTTAGTTCTCTAATTCTTTCATATAATTTGGAAGAATTTTTCCAGAAATCTGAAATTGCCTGCAAATTCCCTATAGTTGCCCCTGTATCTAATACCTGTAGCACCTCTGTAAGCTGTGACTGAGAGATAGGCATACTCTCCGCTTCACTGACAAATACCTCTTTTAGATATTTTCCATAACTGTCTTCTCCTGACTGCACAGCTTCTCTTTCAAGTTGGGCCACCTTCTCATCCATCTGGATTTCTAAAGCCTTCAGGCGCTGTTTTATATATGCAGAATTTATCTGATCATCTATGCTGTTTTCCTTATTTGTTCTGACACTTATTTTGTCATCGTCACCGATTTTTACATCCCGGGAATTATATTTTTTACTTCTATAGGCATGCAGAAGATTATCAAAATTAATTTCCGCTCCCTGATTTATCAGGCTTCCAAGAATTGCACCATCACTTTTCTCAATCTGGCGTATTAATCTGAAAATACCAATATACGACTGCTTCTCATCCTCAGAAATTTCCTTGTTTTTCTCCAATGCATAGAGGTACTCACTGTACTTTTTTTGTTCCTCCTCGGGACTGCTGTCTTTTGACTCAAGATATTCCTCAATCTCCTTCATTGAAACTTCCAAAGGGTTAATATTATCCCTTATCATTCCAAGGACTTTTCCTGGTTTCATTTCAGAGACAATATTTCGCAGAGAAATATCTGCCAACTTAATTTCTTCAATGCTTTCCTGTGTAATTTCCATGGAATTATATCCCAATGCTCTGATAGCTCTCAGATTATCCTCGCTTGCTTCCAGTCCCATATCATTAAGAATTGCTTCTGCATTTTGAAATGCCTTACCAATCCTGTCGCCAAGGTCATACCTCGGCTTAGTCATAAGGGTTTCATACTGTTCATTGGCCTGCGTTAGTTTTGCACGGGTTATTTCACCTGCCTCAACTATTTCTTCAGGAGTCAGGTTCGATAAGTCCGCGGATATTCCCGGAATAGTATCAAGGGGGATGCTTCTTATTTTTGTAAAGGCATCATTTGCTGATTCATACTGATGCAAAAGTTCAACAGCGTCCTCAGGTCTGTCAGCAAATAATGATTTTGCAATTTCTTCTTCAGCCTGCTTAAGCTTGTCTACCAGATCCTCCAGATTCGATGTATCAACTGCCACATTACTTTCAATCAGTTTTTTGTTGGCATCAATGGTCATGATCAGACGGGTTTCTTCAAGTATTCTTTTGTCTTTTATTTCAAAAAACAGTTTTTGCGCTTTGTCCCAACTGGTTTCAGTAACTAAAGGATTGGCATCCTTCACATTTTTTCCCTCAGCCACAGCTACTGCTGCCAGATTAATTACAGTATCTTTAGACAGAGGTAGCACAATATCTTTTATTTCCTTTACCTTATGCAGAGTTTCTTCCGTTACAGGCAATCCATTAGATAGTAACTCCCTTGCAATTTCAAGTGCCTCTTTACTATCTTCAATTCCTGCTTCTTTCTGCATTTTATTAATTTCTGGCTGTAAAGAATTTAATATCTCATCCAGCTTTGCCATGTCAGTAAGAGAATTTACATTACTGTCTCCGACTGTAGATACACTGTACATGGCCAGATACATATTGTGTATACTTGGTTCCATGTTGTTAGCTATCATGTACATCACTGTTGAACTATCTATTTCTGTAAGCTTTTCAGCCTCATCTATCAAAGTCGATACATCCTTTACAGTATTTTCTGTCAGATTAACTTCATTCTTTAAAAAATTGTCTTTTAGTGCCATGAATACACCCTGATCACCTGCCAGGTTTTTAAGTGTTTCATCACTAATAGTATCTGTATATCCTGGAATATATGCTCCGCCCTCCATCATGGCAGATTTGATTCGGTCAATAATTGTTACTGCTTCTTCAGGAGAATACTCACTTACATCAAAACCTTCCTCCCACATTTTTGCATAGTCTTTTCCAGAAGTAGTATTTGACATAAGCGTCATAAAATCAAAACTTGCATCCAAATTCTGCGATCCAGCCTTTTTCTGAATATCCTCCAGGCTCTCTCCTGCTTTTGAATAGGTTCTAAAACTACTGTTCGCTTCCTTTTTACTTGAAAATGCACAGCAAATTCCATTCATTTCCTTTGTAACAGGATTCGAAGAATCATTATTTTTTTCCGCAGCATTAAGATTTATGTAATTACCACTTGTTTCAAAATTAATTCGCATATTTTCCTCTGTACAAATGTCATCAATATAACTTTATGTATATAGTATTTCGACACTATTTCAGAATTCTTTAAATTTATTACATCAATATACAATAAAAAACCCCACACTATCGTGCGGGGTTTAAAATCAAAATTGAAATACTACTGATGAAAATGGTGGCAAATCAAAGTGTATTGAATAATCTTTGTAATCACATTCAATGGGTTCAGAAACTATAGTTTCCTTTATCTTGTTTCCATCACCACCAAACTGAACATCATCACTATTAAGTACTAATCTGTAGCTCTTCTTATCAGGAACTCCAACTCTATAATCTTTTCTGTAAATTGGAGTCATATTCATAATAAACAGAAGCTGCTTCTTGTCAGTTTTACTTTTTCTTATGAAGGCATATGTACTCTGGTCTTTATCGTCGGCCTTAATCCATTCAAAGCCTTCCCAGCTATTATCAATTTCATACATGCAGGGATATTTTCTGTAGAGGTTTAATAATGCCTCAACATATGTGTGCATTCCTCTGTTCAGATCCTCCTGTAGTAAGAACCAGTCCAGCTCTCTTTCTTCGCACCACTCTCTTTCCTGGCCAAATTCCTGACCCATAAAGAGAAGCTTTTTACCTTCATGTCCGAACATATAGGTATATCCTGTACGAAGATTTGCATATTTATCCTTCTTGTATCCTGGCATCTTTTCAACCATGGAACATTTCAAATGAACAACCTCATCATGGGATAAGGGAAGGATATAATTTTCGCTGTCATTATAGCTCATGGCAAATGTCATTGCATAATGATTATCTCTTCTAAAATATGGATCCAGTTTCATGTATTCACAGAAATCATGCATCCAACCCATATTCCATTTGAATGAGAAATATAATCCTCCCTCATCCAAGTCCCCTGTTACCTTAGGCCATGCTGTTGATTCTTCTGCAATCATAACAACACCAGGGAATGCACCTCTTACAATTGAATTCAAATGTTTGAAAAATTCTATTGCTTCAAGATTTTCATGACCGCCATATTTGTTAGCAACCCACTGACCATCCTGTTTGCCGTAATCCAGATAAAGCATGGAAGCCACTGCGTCAACTCGGAGACCATCAATATGGAATTCTTTTATCCAGAATAATGCGTTGGCAATGAGGAAATTAGATACCTCGTGCTTTCCATAATTGAAAATCTTGGTACCCCAGTCAGGATGTTCTCCCAACCTGGAATCGGGATGTTCAAATACAGCACTTCCGTCAAATTCAGCCAGACCATGGGCATCTTTAGGAAAATGTGCTGGTACCCAGTCCAAAATTACACCAATATTGTGCTTATGGAAGGTATCTACCATATATTGGAAGTCCTGTGGAGTTCCATATCTGGAGGTAGGTGCATAATATCCTGTAACCTGATATCCCCAGCTTCCATCAAAAGGATGCTCTGCAATACCCATCAATTCTACATGAGTATACTTCATTTTCTTTGCATATCTTACAAAGGAATCTGCAAACTCTCTATAATTGTAGAATCCTTCATCCTCTCTGCCAGGATGTCTCATCCATGAACCAATATGGCACTCATAGATTGCCATAGGCTCTTTATTCATATCCTTTGCTGATCTTTCAGACATCCATTTTTCATCATGCCATACCATATCTGAAATATCAGTAATAATAGATGCTGTGTTAGGCCTGAGCTCTGCATAGTTTGCAAATGGATCAGCCTTATACAGATTTCTTCCATCTGCTGCTTTTATTAAAAATTTATATAATTCGCCTGTGCCAATCCCTGGAACAAATAATCCATATATTCCCATTGGACCAAGCTTAGTCATCTGATGAGAATACTCATTCCAACCATTAAAGGTACCAACAACATGCACTTCCTGCGCATTCGGTGCCCAAACAGCAAAATACACGCCTTCAACTCCATCTTCTACAGAAAGATGAGCTCCCAACTTTTTATATATGTCATAATGAGAGCCTTGCGCGAAAACATATTGATCAGCTTCAGAAATAAAGACCTGTTCTCTTCTTGCCACCACAATACCTCCTGAATTATTATTACCCCTATATTGTAACCATTATTTTACCACAACGTTGTAACCTTCGCTACTGACCTTTTAATAAAAAAAGCTATTGGAAACCATTCCAATAGCTTTTTATTACACATCATACAGACTCACGCGAAGCGTGTAACGTAAAAATTTAATATGCTGCTATATCTTTTTCTCGGATAATTACCATGTCTTCGTCATCATATCTCTTTCCAAGAAGTGTATCTACGAAATGTGGAATGGTTTTTCTATTAGCCTGTCTAATTGAATCCTCAACCATATCCTGAACATCTCTGGTAGTAACTGCATGGTCACTGGTCTGTGATTCAGCAATTCTTTCATACAATGCCAATACACCCAACTCATCTATTGAATGTTCTCTGGATTCAGCATACTTCTTTGCATATGATACAAGTGCGTCATTATCCAATGCCTCAATATCAACTCTGATATTAAAGAATTTCTCCAGCTCAACATTTGAATTAATAAGCTTGTTTACGGCAATCTTTGTATCCTCCAGGATTACAACAACACCGCGCTTCTCAGAGTTCAATGCTTTTAAAAGGTTTCTCACAGCATTTTCTCTCATATTACCTGCTTTTTCGATGAGTAACGCTCCATTACTTAACTTATCAAGCAGCTCCTCCATATTCTTTCCATTCATAGAAAGACCGGTCATTTTTGCAACCTTATTTGAGAAGTTTGCATCTGACATATGCATCTCTTTAAGAAGTGTTTTTGCAAGCTTGCCGGATCCCATTCCCCTGTCACCTGTAACAATGACATTACCTGTATAGCTTGCCAGACTCATGCTATCAATACAGTTCACTATCTGATCCTTTGTAGCCTTTGTCTGAATGAAGCTTCCAAACAGCCTCTTCTCATCTGCTGTCATGGCTCTAATTTCTTTTGGTGTTTTAGCTTCTTCTATTTTTTTATCAGCCGCAACTTCTTCTTCAGCTTTATCATTTTCATCCAGCTCTTTAACTGTATCAGTACTTTCTTTATCTTCTGTTTCTTCCTCAACCTTGGCAATTTCTTTTTCTTTGCCTTCGTCTTCAGCTTTCTCTTCGATAGTCTCTGTACTCTCAGCTTTAATCTCAGCTGTTTTTTCTTCGCTTTCTTTTTCCTCTGCCGGCTCTTCTGCTACAACTATGTTTTCTACTTCATCTGATTCAAACTCAGATAAGTCAGCTTCTTTCTTTTCTTTTCTAAGAACTTCCTGGAATGCAGCTTCAGCCTTTTCCTTAGCTTCCATTCTAGCTAAAATTTCAGCCGCTTCTTTTGCTTTCTGAGCCGCCTCTTCTTCAGCTTTCTGTACCGCTTCCATCTCCTCTTTCTGTCTTCTTGCTTCTGCGGCAAGTCTTTCCTGAGCCTGACTTGGACTTATTGATCGTTTCTTCTCTTTTGCAATGGCCTTTTCTGCCATCTGTTCAAGTCTATTCAGGAAATCATCCTTTGTTGCTTCGTCAAATTCTGCAAACAGATTGTCAGTTGTTCTTTTTAATTTTTCTTTCTGAGCATCTGACCTGTTCTTCTTTGCATTCTCCCACTGAGCATTCCACTCCTTCATCATGGTCTCAATATCCATCTGGCCTGTAATCTGTCTTTCGACCATAGGAGAACTTGGCATAACAAGACTAATCTGTCCGTCTGCTTCCTGAGTTAACACTTCGTCAAACTCTTTTCCTGCAGACTCTTTTGCCATCTGAACTGCCGTAGGAGCTTTGATACCTATTGGAACCAGCTTGTCGGTCTGGTGAATTTTGGGCATTTTTCCTGTACTGGACATCTTAACAACCTTAGGTGCTGCCATTGGCGCAAGTTTAGCTGCCTTTTCTTTTACTCTCTCTTCCTCTTTTGCTGCTGGTGAAGCAGGTACAGGCTCTGTAGCATAATCCTTAAGTGGATACAGTTCCATGTCTTCAGTAAGCATTGATTCTGCTTCCAATGGGATAGGCTCCATCGGTGTTGGATCAATCGGTGCCGTAGGCTGAAGATTAAACTCTTCAACAACCGGCTCGCCATAAGTGGCATCATTGTACAGTCCATCAATCATTCCCAACTGCTCAGCAGGAATAGGCTCTGTGTAGATTGGCTGACCATACTCATCCACATAGCCTGTATTCATTGACACCATTCCTGGCGCCACCTCAACCATATCTGGTACTTCGGAATCTCCATTCATCAGGTTTGAAAGAATCTCTCTGGTAAATTCTCCTGCCTCTTCCTCATATGCATATCCGTTATCAATCTGACCAGTTATCTGGGGATTGAGGTTTACTTCTTCTGTATCGACTGCAGGCTGTGGTTCTCCAACCACTTCCATTCCCTGCTCTATATATGGCTGAAGATTCTCTGCCAGCTCACGCTGAAGATTTATGGTTGCATACTCTCCAACATTAACGGGCTTGACTTCTATATTGATATCATCTTCACTCATCCCCTGAACAATAGTATTCACGGATGGTCTCTTATTTCCTTTATAATGTCTCTGCTGAGTTTCACTTAATGGCTCATGAAGCATCTTTAACTCCAATGCCTTTGTGACATACTTGCCTTCCTGGAACCATACAAACAGCTCATCACATTCCTGAACACATTCCGTAGCAAGTCCAACTCTGTGATACAGATATGCCAATTCATATCCCCATTTTTCAGAGTAATCTCTCTTTTTTAATTCCTGAAGGACAGCTATCTGCTCTTCCAGACTAACACCCAGGGCAACAAACAGCTTATACTCAAGAATAAACTTGCCATTATCTCTTGGTGCTATGTTTACAAACTCGTTATAATACTGTCTTGCGCTGACAACATCTTCACACAAAAGTGACAACTCGCACAGTGCGTATACTATCATTCTTCCCTGTGGGTGTTTATCATAGGCCAGCAAAAGAACGCCCCTTGCATCCTCGGGACGACGGTTTACTTTATACAGATCACTAATTGTACAAAGCATTGAAATATTTTGTACATTTCTCCAATCTATTGTGTCTGCTATCTTTGCTGCTTCAGCATATCTTTTTCTCTTAATTAGTCTCTGTATTTCATCTGCACAGATTTTATATTCTTTCTTATCCAAAATCTTTTCCTCTAATTCACTACATATAGTATATAAACCCACGTTTCTATTCTACCATAGCACTAGTA
>DCIJ01000001.1:0-19254 GCA_002315945.1 Lachnospiraceae bacterium UBA1729
TTTCTTTTCTCTGCATCAATATACATTGACCTGAATTTATATATCTTAAATCTTCGGCCATTTTTCCCTATTCGTATCTGAGAAAAAATAACTGGTCCTTTTGAATCAAGCTTAATCGCTGGTGCCAAAAACAGATATATAACTCCTGTGATAGCCAGTCCAAATAATGCTCCCAAAATATCGGACATTCTCTTGATTACAAGTCTAGAATCATTCATATCCTTAAGAGCATAGGTAGCAACAGCCATTCCTCCCATCTCTTCAATGGAAACATTCCTAGCCCCCAAGCCAACTGTATCAAGACAGTAGTGGCACACTACTCCCATAAGCTCCAGGTTCATAATTAGATTTGCAATCTCTTCCTTGGGAGTATCAGGAAGATAAATCAGGACCTCATCAACAGCCTGCTTTCTGATTTCATCTATAATATCTGCTCCTGCTGCCAGGACGGGTAGCTCTCCAATATTATCACTAGCTGTCTCTTCGTTCCACAGCATCAGACCAATTATGTCATAGGTGTATTCCGATTCCAGCTTTATTTTTTTTGAAATAGTCTCAGCATGACTGCTTGTGGTAACCATCAAAAGTCTTACATCACTACGCTTATTTAATGCACCCTTTCTCAATATCCATTTAAACAGGGCATGTGCAAGATATTGAAGCAGGAAATAGACTACTATGAAATATACATATACCAGTCTTGAAAAGTATTTCTCATGTACCAGATACATTACAGCAACCTGGTAAATTGTGAGACAGACCGCAGATTTAATCACAGATTTGCTCTCTACCCAATAGCCTCGCTTGAGAAAATTTCTCCCGCTTCCAACCAGTAAATCGTAGAGCACGACAAACAAAAGCACCCACAAAAACATGGTTTGATAGCTTTCAGAATGTTCAAAATTCCTGGGGCTTCCAAACCTGATTAGTAGTGCCAAAAAATATGATAGACATACACATATACAATCTATAAGCAAAATGCCATAGATTTCAAATCGTCGATTAGTATTCTTTGACTTCATAAGCATAAATTATATAGTAAACACTCCTCTTTAGCAACCTTGTCTATCAAAGAAAAAACAAGTATACTAGCCTTGTTACAAAAGGATTTCACTCACAATTTTTATTATTTTTGGAGCTAAAATGTTACCATCAGAATTATTAAAATTTCTTCATGATAAAGTAAGCAAAAAACATATTTTAATATTTTTGACCGCCTTTTTTAGTGGTCTTTTTATTCACCTCTTTAGACTTACAAATACCCTTTTGATCTGGGATTCTGTATTTAATTTTCATGATTCTCAAAATACCATTCATCTGGGTCGATGGTTTTTAACAATAGCCTGTGGAATTAGTTCTTACTATGATCTCCAATGGTTAAATGGTTTTCTTTGTCTTATTTATCTGTCGATAGTATCTGTGCTACTGGTAAAAATATTTGATATTCACTCAACACTTATTGGCATAATAGTTGCTCTTCTTACAGTGTCATTTCCGACAGTTGCCAGCACCTTTGCATATATGTACACTGCTGACGGCTATCTGTTTGGATTAGTCCTAATGCTGGTTGGCTTGTATCTCACTTTAAAATACAAGCGTGGCTTTGTGCCTGGCTTTATTCTGCTGGCCTTTGGGCTTGGATGTTATCAGGCCTACTTAGGATTTGTCATTACACTTATTCTATTGCTGTTTATTAAACTTTTACTCTTTGATCTAGATGCCCTTAAGAGAATAGCTTCACTGATTCCCCGTTTTGCACTATTTGGGATTCTTGGATTATTAACCTATGGTATTATCAACAAGGTTCTTCTCTATATTGAGCGCATTGAGCTGTCCGAATACAACGGCATCTCTGATATGGGATTTTCCTTATCCAATATCCCAACAGCAATAACTAACTGTATCATTGATTTTATCTATTTCTTTTTTGGACCACTAAGCAAATTTTCTTTATATCAGGCTTTAAATTACATTTTCTGGCTGGTTGTCATTTACATGCTTATTATATCTTTGAAGCATCTTTACTCAGATATTATTGGTGGTATTTCTGTAGTTAGAACAATAGGCCTTTTGATTTGTCTCCTTCTTATGCCTGTTGGCTGTGGAGTAATTTATTTTATTAGTCCCTCTGTCAGATACTACATGATGATGCATGAAAGTTACTTAAGTATCTACCTTATTCCTTTGGTGCTTTGCGACAAACTTGTTGTTAGCATAGATAAATCTGACTTTTATTCATCCCGTATTGATTCAAGGCTGATTTCCTGTTGGGCAGTATTTGTACTTAATGTTTTCCTAATTGCTAATTTTTCTATAATAAGCAATATTGCATATAATCAGCTGGAAGCATCTAATCAGTCTACCTTCGCTCTGGTAAACCGTATGGTGGACAGAATTGAAATGCTTCCACAGTATGATCAGATAGATAGTATTTGTATTGTGGGACACATGGATAATTATGATGTTATTGAAAAAAGTATTCCACCTGCTATGTCAGGCCTGAGAGATGGATATTTTATTGATAATGAAAAGCATTTTGCTGCTATAATGTCAGACCGCTTTGGTCTTTCTTTAACGACCTGTAATCCAGCAGAACATGAAGTATATTCTGAAGATTCTCAGATATTATCATCCCCTGTCTGGCCGGATGTGAACAGTGTTTCTGTTCGTAATTCTACAGTAATCTTCCATTTCTAGTCACTGCTATTTATTACACTTTTCTTTGCAAAAAATAATACCGGCCTCCCGTCATTAGACTTCTGTCTAGCTTTTGGGAGCCGGTATTTTTTTATTTTATACTACGGAAACATATAACTTTCTTATACTAATTCCATTCTGTTTATTGCTGAGAAAATCGCTCTTATGGATGCTCTAGTAATATTTGAGCTTACACCTACACCATATGTAACTCTTCCTGTGTTTGAATCCAACAGATGAATATATGCGGCAGCCTGTGAGTTTGATCCACTCTGCAAAGCATGCTCCTCATAATCCAGAACCTTAATTTTGATTCCAAACTCTTCCTGGATTCCTCTCTGAACAGCATCAATAGGTCCATTTCCGACTGCTTCGAAGATGCCTTCCTTTCCATTGTTTGTATAGGTTACTTTTACCTTTGTATCAAACTCAGAATCTACACTGTCAGACAGATCGTTTACTGCAAGTTTTCTAAAGTGTAATGGCTCTTTCTTATCAAGGTATTCTTCGCGGAATTTGTCCATAATAGTATCAGGTGATACTTCACCCTGAGCCTCTGTAATCACCTGAATTACATTGGCAAATTCCTTATGCATTGCCTTTGGAAGCTTAAATCCATAATATGTATCCATGATGAATGCAACGCCACCCTTGCCGGACTGGGAGTTGATTCTGACAATAGGCTCATACTCTCTACCAATATCAGCAGGATTGATAGGAAGATAGGGCACTTCCCAAATATCTCCACCTCTTTCCTTCATTGCTTTCACACCCTTATTTATTGCATCCTGATGTGAACCAGAGAATGCTGTGAATACAAGCTTACCTGCATAAGGATGTCTTGGATGAACAGGAATTTTACAGCATCTTTCATATATCTCTATGCTTTCATTAACATGCTCTATTTCCAGCTCAGGATCTATTCCCTGTGAAAACATATTGTAAGCAACATTCAGAATATCTACATTACCTGTTCTCTCTCCGTTACCAAAGAGTGTTCCCTCTACTCTGTCTGCACCGGCAAGCATAGCAAGCTCAGCACTGGCTACACCTGTACCTCTGTCATTGTGAGGATGCACAGAAAGGATAATACTGTCTCTGTCTTCGAAATGGTCATTCATCCACTCAATTCTGTCAGCAAAAACATTTGGAGTTGTCATTTCAACAGTTGAAGGGAGATTAATGATTATTGGATTCTCTGGAGTTGCCCCCCATTCCTTCTGAACTGCTGTACAAATTTCCAACGCATTATCCAGCTCTGTTCCTGTAAAGCTTTCAGGTGAATACTCAAGAATGATCTTTCCTGGGAAATTCTCCATCTCTTCTTTAACCCATCTGGTTCCCTGAAGAGCAATATCAATAATTTCAGGCATCTGTTTGTTAAATACTACATCTCTCTGAAGTGTAGATGTTGAGTTATATATATGAACAATTGCCTGCTTGCAGCCCTGAATTGATTCAAAAGTTCTTGCAATCTGATCTCTTCTGCACTGAGTTAATACCTGAACCTTCACATCATCTGGAATAAGCTTTCTATCAACTAACTGACGCAAAAAATCATACTCTATCTGGCTTGCTGCAGGAAACCCAATTTCAATCTCCTTAAATCCCATATTAATTAGGTACTGGAAAAACTCAATCTTCTCCTCTACAATCATTGGATCGATTAGCGCCTGGTTACCATCTCGTAGATCTACGCTACACCATACGGGTGCTTTTTCGATCTGGCGATTAGGCCACTTTCTGTTAGGCAAATCAACTATTGGATTTCGCCTATAGTGCTGATAGTTTTTCATTACTTTTCTCCTCCTAATTAATTAATATATCTATAAAAGAAAATGATTCACAGATTCTCTGCGTTCTTTCCTTTTATTTGCAATAAAAATGGCCCATCCCTCTTAGAGATGAGCCATAAAATTTCATTTATTCTCCCAGTCCGCTTTCAATAGCTGTGACAAGGGATGCCAGGGCTTCAACTTCATCTTCGCCCTCACAAATTATCTCAATTTCGTCCCCACTTTTGACACAGGCTCCGAGCACGCTTAACACACTCTTTGCATTCGCGGTACTTTCTCTAAAAGTAAACGTAATAAGTGACTTAAACTGCATTGCTTCCTTACATAGGATGCCAGCTGGTCTTAGGTGTAGGCCTGTAGGGTTTTTAACCACTACTTTTTGTCTTACCATCTATAATATCCTCCAAATCAACCGAAGTCCTTCTTCAGACTTCTGTCTAAATAATTCTATCACCAATCAATTACTTTAACAAGTAATTCTTATCTATTATTCTTTCTCAATTGTAACATCTGCAAATATACTTCTTGATGTGGTAAAGTTCTCTGGAAGAGTTATGCTTACAGGCACATGATATACTCCCTCTGTAATCTCTTCGCTGCTCTCTTCAAGATATTTTCCAACATCAATCTGTCCAACCACTGACTTTGTATCCATTCCAGCGATTTCACTTGCTATTCCTGTAACAGGAACCTCAAAGGCTGTCTCTTCATCAACTGTAGCTAGGTATCCTTCCGGAACGTTATTTAACACAATTTCATCTGGCTCAAGTACAATATTTTTCGTAACCAGCTGTTCAATTTTTGCAGTTGCTGTAATGCTTCCACTAAAGTCCGGATCCGCTAATACTACACCCTGGGGCAGATACTCCTTAATGTTGATATGTACACTCATATCACCACTCTGACCTGTCAGATTAATGGCAGATTCAGGAACATCTATTGCTTCCAGATTTCTTATTATTGATGGGATAGAAGCAACCTCTATTGTACCTGGATTACTTTCTATTTCCCCTGTAAATACATATCCATCACTTGGATTTCCCATTACCTGGTAATTAATTGGAACGCGTTTTGTCTGCAGAATTTCTATACTGGCATTAACCTGATCAATACTCTGGGATATTCCCTCATCCTCAATAATATTTCCTTCTGCATCCATCAGACGAATGGTTGAACCTGTTCTGACATTCTGTGACAGACCGGTCACATCCACAGATGCAATTGCCGAACTTACCTTGGCAATCTTTGACTCGGCTCCGGATATTCTTACCAGATTCTGCTCAGTACTAACAGTACCTAAAATGTATCCTTCCGCGGGCTCGCCTATTGTTGCAGTTTCAACAACCAGCTGCCTTGACTTCAAATTCTCAATATTTAGCAACAGGTTTTCTTCTGATGACTGAATACTATCCAGTCTGTCATTATTTCTATTTGAAGAAACCTTAATTCTAATCTGATTATTGGCAAGATTTAAATCTGCCATATCAGCTACGGCAATAATATTATCCTTGCTAAGAGTGTCCAGTATTGTACGCTGCGCCCATACTGTAACATCTATTACATCTGTTCCATCTACAACTTCATAGACCTTGCCTTCTTTTGTCAGCATTTTTACATTCTGTATTTCAACAGGAATATTTCTAAATACGGTTCGGTCTACTGGGTCGCTAATATTGATTACAACAAACCAAATTATGAAGGATACAACTAATGCAAGAATTTTTAATCCCAGGTTATTTGTCAGCTTGCTTTTCATTCTTGCCCCTGCCCTTCCATCTTCTTATTTTTTTCTCAGAAGCCTCATTTGCCTGCATTTCTGCAAGACGCTCCAACAGCTTTTCCTGGGATAGGTTTCTGTCTAACTTTCCCTCGTAAGCAACACTCACATGTCCTGTTTCTTCTGAAACAATAATTGTAAGTGAGTCTGTCACCTCTGAAATTCCTACAGCTGCTCTATGCCTTGTTCCCAGCTCCTTGCTTAAAGCCATATTATCTGACAAAGGCAGGTAGCAGGTTGCAGATTCAACCCTGTCCCCACGTACAATTACTGCACCATCATGTAACGGTGTATTTTTTTCAAAGATATTAATCAGCAACTCACTTGAAACAAGTCCATCCACCTCAATACCGGTATTCTGATACTGACTAAGAGACTGATTCTGCTCAATAACAATTAGTGCTCCTGTCTTAACCTTTCCCATTGCAAAGCAGGCCTTCACCAGCTCCTTGATGGTTCGATCAGAAAACAGTCCCCCACCATTGCTACTATTATCAAAAGGAAGCAGGGATGCAAAAATATTCTTTCTTCCAAGCTGCTCCAAAGCCCTTCTCAATTCAGGCTGAAGTACTACTACAAAAGCAATAACTGCCAGGGATAGTACATTCTCAACAATCCACAGAATTGTAGTCATATTTAACACTGCTGCAACCACAGCAAATGCCATAATGACTAAAAGGCCTTTCAGCAACGACCAGGCTCTGGTATCCTTAATCCACACCATAATATGGTACACCAAAAAGGAGATGATAAGCATCTCCAATACATCTGTCCATCTTATTGTGGGCATATGCAAACTATTCAGATAAAATCCTGATAAATTTGCTAACTTTAACATTTTTCCTATTTCTCTGCAGAATGAGCTGAAGCAGGCACTCTGACATTTTTAGTATTTGAATGATTTACCGTTTTGTGGGCAATTTTCTTAACAGTGTTATTTCGCTTTGGTACAGTTATCTTTGGAACTGCCTTCACATAATAATAGTACTCATCATCTTCGAACTGCATTCTTTCACTACGTGAGTAATCCACATGAAATACCAGCATTTCCAATCCTTTACAGATTACTATTGAAACAATGGCCTCAAGGATTGCGCCCAGTGCAGATATCTCAATATGTACTATAATATTTCCAATGAATAAAAAGATTATGCAGCCTAAAGCACCTGAAACAATGGCGATATCCCAGGCATAATCAATACTAAGTCTTCTGACTGTATATACGAGACACACAGTAAAAGCGAAGACAACTGCAACCACCATCATGGTTTTGTTATTTATTATTCCATCCACTGCATATCTGTATTTCTGAATAGCATTTTCTGCCTCAATAGAATTTAATGTAGTAACTCCATCTGAGAGATACCTGAGCACATAATATACTATTGCTCCACAACCTACTGCCACACCTGATGAAGGAGTCCCTGTTAATCCTAATGCTATTGGCATCACAAAGGGTATCTTTAGTGCAAAGCAAATGGGAGTAAGTATTACAGATATTGCCTCCCTTGGAGAAAATCTGAAATACAAAAGGAACATAATAACAAACATTGCTGCTACTACAATTGCACACTCCAGTGACAGGCTATATACATGCAGAATAACAAATATCGCGGTTACTAAAATAATAGCATTTGCTGGCATAAAGGCACACATCAATGATAATAAGAGTACTATTGGCATACTCTTTAATCTTTCCATGTATCCTAACTTTGAATTCACCACAATCAATGAAATAAATGCCAGAAAAAACTTCATGGCTGCAGTAATATAAAAATCATATCTGCTATAAATTAATTTTAACTGCTCTCTAAATGCGACAAACGCTGTCATACTAATAATCTCCTAACCGTCTTAATCCCCTGTAATACTCTCGGAGATTACGCTGAGATTTTCTATACTTTATGGCAAACACAATATACGTGATTGCTGAATATACCGCTACAAACACCAGATAGATAGTTAACAGGTTTTTCCCTGTGGCCATAAGATCTATCTGATAAATATCTTTCATAAACACTTCGAAGTCATAATAAATAAACAGTGCTACTACGATAAGAAAAACAATAGTAGCACTAATTATTGACTTTAAAACCTGTAGCCCAATATAATCGCCCCTAAAATAGCTGGCCATATTTCTATTCTTTTTCCCCACATGCTCATCATAATATGTCATCTGGGCCATTAATCTAATCTTGTCCTGTGAGATCATAGCATTCCTTTATTTCAAAAATCTCATCTTGTTTGAAGATTCCTTAGCAGGCTTTTTTTCTGCCGCTGCTGGCCTTCTAATAGAGCTATTAAGACCATTAATCATATCATTTTTGCAATTATTGCACAGACGTCCAGTTTTAATCATTGCGCCACACAATTCACAATTTATTCCTATCGGTGAATCTTCTGAAAAGATCAGTCTTTCTTCTCTAATCCACTGCTGAAGTAATGCAGGTTCAACCTCACACTGCTTTGATATTTCCGGAATACTTGCGCTGACATTTTCACGGATAAACTCTTTTACTTCAACAAACTTCTTTTCAATTAAATCCTTACATCCTGGGCAGATCGGTGGGCCCTGAATATAGTTAAATAGTCTTCCACATTTTCTACAGTTTCTTACTTCCATACCAGATTACCTCCATTACTGTCTCCCTATTGCTATGGCAATATAGTAGACATTTTTTACTCCCGCTGCCTTTAGCACGCGGGCAACTGCATCAATTGTACTCCCAGTAGTGTATATATCATCAATGATTACAATCGTAGTTAATTTTACATCATTTACTTCTAATTTGAAAGCATTTTCCAAATTATTTTGCCTATCCGTTGCTCCCAAAGCCTTCTGAGGTACTGTATTTTTCTGCCTGACAACCAGCTTTGTAACAACTGGAATGTGAATCAGTTTTCCCAGTTCCTTTGCCAGAATTTCGGCCTGATTATATCCTCTTTTGTGCAATCTTTTTTTATGAAGAGGAACCGGAATAATGGCCTGAACATCCCAGGCAACTATTGTTTTGTATAGCTTCTTTGCCATTTCTTCTGCAAAAAATTCAGCATATTCTTTCCTGTTATTATATTTAAATCGGTAAATACTCTTCCTGATACAAGGATATTGAAATACCGCCCTCCCCTCTTTGTAATCATGTAAATGTGCTTCACAGTCTCTACAATATTCCTCTGTTTCACTGTCAAGCTGCTTACCGCACTTCTTACAAAATGGAGAATGTATATATACCAGTTTTTTTCGACATTTGCTGCAGGTTTTTCCGTCCGTTACCCCTAGTACTTTGTCACAAACCGGACACCTTCTTGGAAAGATAAGTTCCAGAATCCTTCTAATAATCTCTTACCACCTCTATTATTCTTAATTTTAGTCCTGTACATCTCCTAAAATCATTTTTATTTTCAATCATCTCCCCTACTTTGTCTCTGCTGCCCAATATTGTAATGCACTGCCTTGCCCTGGTTACTCCTGTGTATAAAAGATTCCTGTTCATTAGCATTGCAGGTCCCGACAGAATTGGCATGACCACAGCAGGATATTCACTTCCCTGAGACTTGTGGATGGTTACTGCGTAAGCATGCTCTAATTCTTCACAACCCGAGAAGGGATAATCCACCAGTCTCTCATCATCAAAACAGACAGTAACTATCTCAGCATTCATATTTATCTCTTTAATGACACCTATGTCACCATTAAATACTCCTACGCCTCTGTCAATTACTATATTTCTTCTTTCCGCCTTCCACTCAAGCTGATAGTTATTCTTAGTTTGCATTACCTTATCCCCAACTCTAAGAATTCTATCCCCAAACTGTCTTTCTACCTTGTCAAACTCTGGTGGATTAACATATTTTTGAAGTATCTCATTTAGTATCTCTACCCCCAGGTTTCCTTTTCTCATGGGCGTAAGCACCTGCACCTCATCTGGTCTGCAGTTCACATATGCTGGCATTTTTTCTGTGATTAGCTGCACCATGTGTTTGTATATTACTCTTACGTCATTTCTTTCCAAAAAAAAGAAGTCTCTGCTTTTATTATCCAATGTAATGCTCTGCCCGTTATTTATTCTGTGAGCATTATAAATTATGTGACTATCCTCCGACTGCCTGTATATTTTCTCCAGCTTTACAACCGGAAAGCATTCTGACTCTATTACATCTCTCAGTACCTGACCCGGTCCCACACTAGGCAGCTGGTTGACATCTCCAACCATAATAAATACTGTTCCCGGAGCTATGGCCTCCAGCAGAGACTTAAACAGGAATTCATCCACCATAGACATCTCATCAACTATGATTACGTCACACTCCAATGGATTTGAAGAATTTCTTTGAAATCTGGGACTACGCTTGTCTGTTTCAATCAGACCTCCAACTTCCAGTAATCTATGTATAGTCCTAGCCTCAAACCCTGTGGCCTCTTCCATTCGCTTTGCTGCGCGACCTGTCGGTGCTGCCAGCATTATATCCATACCTCTGGTTTCAAATATTTTTAATATTGTATTAATTATTGTTGTTTTTCCTGTTCCCGGACCTCCCGTCAGTACAAACACCCCGTTATTAAGACTGCCCTCTATTGCCTCTAGCTGAATTTCATCAAGATCTATATCTAAGGTATCTGTAACACTTTTTATTTCTTTTCTGAGAACTTCACTGGTTATCGTCTCTCCCCGCATTCCCTTATAAAACATCTGAAGCTCATTTAGCATGGTGGCACATGCCATCTCACCGTAATAGCCAATTGTTGAATATACAGCGGCCAGACCATTTTCATTTTTTATTATCAGACGCTTCTCCATTGCAAGATTCATTAGCATAGGTTCCACGCCATCTGGATCAACGCTTAATATTTCACTGGCAATGTTAACAAGTCGATCCTTCTCACAGAATAAGCTTCCTTCTGACATAATCTGTTGCAGAGCATACAGTATTCCGCCCTTTATTCTGTAATCAGAGTCCACATTTATTCCCAGACTTCCAGCTATTTCATCTGCAATTTTAAATCCGATTCCAGGTATATCTTCAGCCAGCCTGTATGGATTCTCTTCTATAGCGCTATACATTCCAGCCCCATAATAGTTATATATTTTTAGTGCCAGATTATTAGAAATACCCAGCTTTTGCAGATATAGAAAGGCTTCCCTCATTCCCTTCTTTTCTTCCATCTGCTCCCAGATCTGTCGGGCTATTCTCTCAGAGATTCCTTTTATTTCTACTAATCTCTCTGGCTGCTGTTCAATAATATCAAAGGTTTTATCTCCAAACTTCTTTACTATTTTGGATGCCAGTGATGGTCCCACACCTTTTATTGCTCCACTGGCCAGATAGCGTTCCATGCTCACCGCATCCTCAAGAGCAAGAACTTTTATTGCGCTAATCTTAATTTGCACACCATACATGGGATGATCAGTTTCGACACCTTCCAGTTCTACATGATCACCATTTTCCAGGCCCTGGCATATTCCACAGCATGTATAGTCATCATCCTCACAGGTTAATTCAAATACGGTATACCCATTTTCTTTATTTTGAAAAATAATATGTTCGACATATCCAATATATTTTTCCATTTAATATCTATCCTATTTCAAGTAAGTTGTCCCTATGATAAGTATCACAACGCCACTTGATTCGCCAGTGTCCTTGTGATAAGTACGAAAAAGGCAAGGTGTCGCCTAAAGCTAACCCTTGCCTCATTGTCCATGCTATCATTGACTCTATACTAAGTCAATATTAATTAAACGATTGCTGAATTTTTACTTGCAATATCCATAGCCTCATCTGCTTTCTTGGCTGTATCAACATCCACACTTGAGGCAGATTCTCCGGTTCTCTTCATCTGCTCATAAAGCATCTGCGCTAGTCCGTAACCCCCCTGATCTGTAGTCATTTCAGCATACTTCTGTATCATCTGATCATGATAAAAATCATCCATTGTGTTCTGAGCATTAGTGCTGTACTGCTTGGTTGGAACAGTCTTCCACATCTCCTTGAACATCTGCTCAATAAAATAGGATTCAAACTGTTTACAGGCATCCATGAGCTGCTCATCATCAGATTTTCCAGAAGAGGTCTTCTTCCAGTCAGCCTTCATTTTTTCCAGATCGGCATTCTTCTGCTGTGTAATTGCCGCATCAGTATATACCGAAGTTAAACTTGAAACATCCATATATTATTACCTCTTAAGGTTATTAGCTGTCTGCATCATTTCGTCAGTAGTTGTGATTGCTTTTGAGTTCATCTCATATGCACGCTGAGCCACAATCATATTTACCATCTCATCTACAACCTGAACATTAGATGCTTCCAGATAACCCTGCGCCAGAGTACTCTTCTTAACATTCGTACTTCTTGCTTCATTAATCGCTTCGCCACTGGCTGCTGTTGGAGAATAGTAGCTTCCACCCTCCTTATTCAATCCAGTCGGATTCTGGAACTGAAATAGTCCAATATATATCCCCAGGGGCTGTGGATTATTATTTGCATCAGGATAGAAAAACTGCCCATCATCTGAAATACTAAGCTTGCTGCTCACATAGTTTCTGTTAAATGTTATAGCTCTTCCCATGGAATTAAGCACCGGATAACCATCGGAAGTACACAGGGTCAAACCACCACCATCATTTGTACTAAGAAAGAAGTTACCATTTCTTGTATAATTTATGGTATCTTCATCAACCTGCACCGCGAAGAAACCATCTCCCGATATAGCAAAGTCAGTGTTGCTTGAAGAAGCCTGAAATGATCCCTGTGTAAAAATACTGTTAATTGAAGAGTTTCTTACACCAAGACCCACCTGCGCACTAGTAGGCTTTGGATCTCCACTAGCTGTTGTAGACTGATTCTGTAATGTCTGGTACAAAAGAGATCTGAATCCTGCAACTTCTGTCTTATATCCAGTTGTATTAACATTAGCCAGATTGTTTGAAATAACATCCAGATTAGTCTGCTGTGCTATCATTCCACTGGCTGCTGACCAAAGAGATCTTACCATAGTGCCTCCCTTAATTATTTAGATTACTATCCGATTCTTCCAAGCTGATTAACCGCAATATCTAGCGATTCATCATAGCTGGTTATTATTTTCTGATTTGAATCATACTGTCTTTGAACGGCAATCATATTTACCATTTCAGATACAACATTTACATTAGAGTTTTCAAGAAACCCTGATCTAACCTTGGCATCTGTTGGGATTGTTCTTGCACCTTCAACCGGCTCAAACATTGTCTCCCCATAATGGGACAAATAATCGTAATTTTCAAAATCGGTAATCCCAACCGTTCCAACTGCTGTTCCAGCTTGATATATGGTTCCATCATCGCCTATGGTCACAGCATCAACACGATTCTTTATTCTAATCTGGCGTCCTCTGTTATCTAAGAGATATTCTCCATCCTCTGTTTTGACAACCCCCTCTGAATCCACTACAAAAGAACCGGCTCTTGTATATCTGACAACATCCTCGCCCTGACTATTTTGAGATCCAATAGCAAAAAAGCCTGTGCCTGTAATAGCCAAATCCCAGGTATTGCCTGTAGCCTTTAATGCTCCCTCAGTATAGTCAGTATAGTTTTCTCCAATTTTTACTCCTGGAGCTACCATTCCCATTCTCTTTGCAACATTGGGCGCTTCAGAGGTATCCTTTATTTTATATGCCAGGACCTGTTTAAATGTCTCCGAAGTTGAACCTTCTTTTTTAAATCCAACCGTATCCACATTGGCCAGATTATTTGTAAGGGTGTCCATTCTATGCTGTTCATTAAGCATACCTGTATATGCTGTATATAATCCTTTTAACATCCCAATCCCTCAAGGCTCTTTCGGAATCAAATTACTCTACATCCCTGTGTCCGGAGATAAATTCCATATATTTTCCTGTACCAATAGCTACCGCAGTCATTGGATCTTCTGCTGTCATAGTATTAATACCTGTCTCGTATTCAATAAGCTCCTCAAGTCCGTTTAACAGACTTCCGCCACCTGTAAGTACAATGCCTCTGTCTGCAATATCAGCTGCCAGTTCAGGAGGAGTCTTTCCTAATACATCCTTAATTACATCTACTATCTGGCTGGTAGGTCCTTTTAATGCTTCTTCTGTCTCTTCAGAAGAAACAGATACAGTTTTAGGAAGTCCAGTAAGTACGTTAATTCCTCTAACATCCATGTATTCTATCTCTGGACGCTGGAACGCGCAGCCTACTTTAATCTTAATATCTTCTGCTGTTCTCTCACCAATTACCAGATTGTGTTTCTGCTTCATATGACGAACAATTGCTTCGTCAAAATTATCACCTGCAACTTTTATTGATGCATGCTGAACAGTACCATTTAATGAAATTACAGCTACATCGCTGGTTCCACCGCCGATATCAACTATCATATTTCCACAGGGCTTCGAAATATCTATTCCGGCACCGATTGCTGCTGCAATAGGCTCCTCAATAATAAATACTTCTCTTGCTCCAGCCTGCATTGTTGCATCTTCTACAGCCTTCTTTTCTACTTCTGTAACTTCACTGGGAACACAGACCGCAATACGGGGCTTACGGAAGGTTCTCTTGCCCAATGCCTTCTGGATGAAATATCTCATCATTTTTTCAGTTACTGTATAGTCAGAAATTACTCCGGCTCTTAAGGGTCTAATGGCCATAATATTTCCAGGAGTACGTCCTAACATAAGACGGGCTTCCTCGCCAATAGCTCTTACTTTTCTTGTATCAGTATCAAATGCTACGACTGATGGTTCTTTTAAAACAACGCCTTTTCCTCTGATATAAACCAGAATACTAGCTGTACCAAGGTCAATACCCATATCTGAATATTGCATAATCTTCCCCTTTCACAATTACACTATATATATGATCAGTGCTTCTTTTCGCACAAAAATGCTAAAAAGCCAATTTAACTGATTAAGTGTAACATATAAAGGGTGCTTTTTCTACTCCCCAAAGTATGAAAAAAGCATGAATTCCCCCTGGAAAAAATCCTTTTTTTCTCTGGAGCATCCATGCTTTATGTCATTTATATCGGCTTGGATTCTATTTACTTTAGCATTTTTGCAATATATTTGCCTGTATATGACTGCTTTACTTTAGCAACCTCTTCCGGAGTTCCCTTGGCAATAACAGTTCCACCTCCATCGCCGCCTTCAGGTCCCATGTCG
The DNA here is from genome assembly GCA_002315945.1 of Lachnospiraceae bacterium UBA1729. Lineage (GTDB taxonomy): Bacteria > Bacillota > Clostridia > Lachnospirales > Lachnospiraceae > UBA1729. The sequence continues at coordinate 15,437 of DCIJ01000001.1, forward strand.
ATAATATAATCTGCTGTTTTAATAACATCCAGATTATGTTCAATGACAACAACTGTATTTCCACCTTCTGCCAGTCTATGAAGTATCTCTACCAGTTTATGTACGTCTGCAAAATGAAGTCCTGTTGTAGGTTCATCTAATATATAAATGGTTTTGCCTGTGCTTCTCTTACTCAATTCAGTTGCAAGCTTTATTCTTTGAGCTTCACCACCTGACAGCTGAGTCGATGGCTGACCTAATTTAATATATCCTAAACCAACATCATATAAGGTCTTTATCTTGTTATATATTGAAGGAATAGCTTCAAAATATGTCAATGCCTCTTCCACAGTCATATCAAGTACATCAAATATACTTTTCCCTTTATATAGAACATCTAATGTCTCCCTGTTATATCTTTTTCCACCGCAGGTCTCACAGGGTACATATACATCAGGAAGAAAGTGCATTTCTATTTTGATAATTCCATCTCCGGCACAGGCTTCACATCTTCCACCTTTAACATTGAAGCTAAATCTTCCCTTTTTGTATCCCTTCATTTTTGCATCCTGGGTTCCTGCAAAGAGATCTCTTATCATATCAAATACTCCAGTATAAGTAGCTGGATTTGATCTGGGCGTTCTTCCAATGGGAGACTGGTCTATATTAATGACTTTATCGAGACTTTCAATCCCTTTTATTTTCTTATGCTTTCCAGAAACTGTGCGGGCACGGTTTAGTTTTCTGGCAAGTGTTTTATATAATATCTCATTTATTAGAGAACTTTTGCCAGATCCGGATACACCGGTTACACAGGTCAGAACTCCTAATGGAATATCCACATCAACGTTTTTCAGATTATTTTCACTAGCCCCGATAATGGATAAGTATCCTGTTGGCTTTCTTCTGGTTTCAGGAACAGGTATCTTCTTTTTTCCACTGAGATACTGACCGGTTATTGATTCAGGAACTTCCATGATTTCTTCGGCAGTTCCGCACGCAACTACCTCTCCACCATGTGAGCCTGCTCCGGGCCCAATATCAACAATATAATCAGCCTGCCGCATGGTATCTTCATCATGTTCAACTACCAGCAGTGTATTTCCAAGATTTTTCAGATGCTTCAGTGTTTCTAACAGCTTGTCATTATCTCTCTGATGCAGACCAATACTGGGCTCATCCAGTATGTAACATACTCCAACCAGTCCAGATCCTATCTGTGTGGCCAGTCTGATTCGCTGAGCTTCACCTCCAGACAGAGTTCCAGTACCTCTTGAAAGGGACAGATAATCCAGTCCAACATTATTTAAGAATCCTACTCTGGCTCTAATCTCTTTTAATAACTGCTTGCCAATTATTTCCTGCTGCTTATTAAGAGTAAGTCCTTCCAGAAAGACTCCCAACTTTCCAATAGACATATCTGTAATTTCATGTATGTTTTTATCACATATTGTAACAGCAAGTGATGATTTCTTAAGACGCTTTCCTGCGCACTCTCCACAGGGAGTAATTCTCATATAAGATTCGTATTCCTGTTTGGCCGATTCAGAAAAAGTCTCTCTGTATCTTTGCTCAACATTTCTAATCAGTCCTTCAAATCTGGTTGGATATATTCCTTCACCTCTTTGACCTTTGTAATGCACCTTGACTTCTCTGTCAAAACCATTAACAAACATCTCCCGAATATTCTCAGGCAACTCCTCATATGGGGTATCCAGACTAAAATCATATTCTTTTGCCAAGGCTTCCATCAATGCATGTGCAAAACTTCCCTCTTTTGAAGAAGACTGCCAGCCCATTACAACAATGGCACCCTGATTAAATGAAAGTGACTGATCAGGAATCATTAAATCCGCATCAAACTCCATTTTGTATCCAATACCAGAACATACAGGACACGCTCCAAAAGGATTATTAAAGGAAAAACTTCTTGGCTCAATTTCATCCACACTGATTCCACAGTCAGGACAGGAAAAGCTTTCACTAAAGTTAATTGGCTCCCCACCAACTACATCACATTGCAAAAGACCCTCTGAAATCTTTAGGGCATTTTCAACTGAATCTGTGAGTCGGTGCTCCAGTCCAGGCTTTACAACCAGTCTGTCCACTAATATCTCTATGGTATGTTTAATATTCTTGTCCAGTTCGATGTCTTCTTCCAGTTCGTATATATTTCCATCAATTCGAACTCTGACATAGCCACTTTTAGCTGCTTTCTCAAGCACCTTCTCATGGCGTCCCTTTTTTCCTCTTACAACGGGAGCCAGTAGCTGAATCTTGGTTCCTTCCGGAAGCTCCATAATCTTATCTACCATCTGGTCCACAGTCTGTTTGGAGATTTCTTTTCCGCAGATATAACAGTGAGGTATTCCAATTCTTGCATATAATAGTCTGAAATAATCATATATTTCAGTAACTGTACCTACTGTAGATCTGGGATTTTTATTGGTTGACTTCTGGTCAATGGATATGGCTGGAGAAAGACCTTCAATTTTTTCCACGTCAGGTTTATCCATCTGTCCCAAAAACATACGGGCATATGAAGACAAAGATTCCATATATCTTCTCTGACCTTCAGCATAGATGGTATCAAAAGCCAGAGAGGACTTTCCACTTCCTGACAGACCAGTTAATACCACCAGTTCATTTCTGGGAATATCAACACTAATATTTTTTAGGTTATGTTCATTTGCACCTCGGATTTTTATAAATTCCTTTGGTCGCATTTTTAATTTTTCCATTTGCACTCCATTTTAACTACTAATTTTACTTATTTTGGGTTATTCACCACTGATACTTTCTTTTTTCTATTCATAATTTAAGAGATGTTTTTTTAACTCCAGCATTCTGTCTCTATAGATAACAGCATTCTCAAAATCCAATTCTCTTGATGCCTTTTTCATCTTTTTATCGGTATCCTGAATCGCCTTTTCCAGTTCTTCCCTACTCATTGACTCAGGATCCTTATCCAGTTCATCTCCAGTATTTCGTACCTCAGTTGATATACTTATCAGCTCGCGAACTGCTTTTCTGATTGACTGGGGAGTAATATTGTTTTCCTCATTATAGGCCTGCTGAATGCCACGTCTTCGCTCAGTTTCTCCAATAGCACGTTTCATGGAATCTGTCATCTTGTCAGCATACATGATTACATGTCCATCCACATTTCTGGCTGCTCGTCCAATTGTCTGTATCAATGAAGTCTCGGAACGAAGGAAACCTTCCTTATCTGCATCAAGGATTGCAACCAATGATATCTCCGGAATATCTAATCCTTCTCTTAACAGATTAATTCCAACCAGAACATCAAATACATCCAGTCGCATGTCTCTGATAATCTCAGCTCTCTCTAACGCATCTATATCTGAATGAAGATATCTTACACGAATTCCTACTTCCTTCATGTAGTCAGTGAGATCTTCTGCCATCTTTTTTGTAAGTGTAGTTACCAGTACTTTGTTCTTATTTGCAACTTCTTTGTTTACTTCGCCAATCAGATCGTCTATCTGTCCCTCCACTGGACGCACGACAACCTCCGGATCCAGTAATCCTGTGGGTCTTATTACCTGCTCAACCCTAAACAGCTCATGTTCCAGCTCATATTTATTTGGTGTAGCCGACACAAATAACATCTGGTTAATATGATCCTCAAATTCCTCAAAGCACAGTGGTCTGTTATCCAGTGCTGATGGCAATCTGAAACCATAGTCAACCAACGTCTGTTTTCTGGATCTGTCCCCGGCAAACATACCTCCTATCTGTGGAATTGTAATATGAGACTCATCCACCATGATAATGAAGTCATCATCAAAGAAATCCAGCAGTGTATAGGGTGGTGT
>DCIJ01000001.1:19328-19945 GCA_002315945.1 Lachnospiraceae bacterium UBA1729
AGCATTTCAATATCAAAATTTGTTCTCTCAGATATTCTTTGCGCTTCTATCAGCTTATCTTCACCCTTGAACCATTTAACCCTCTCATTCATTTCTTCTTCTATATTAAGACATGCTTCATTAATTTTTTCCTGGCTTACCACATAGTGTGAGGCAGGAAAGAACATAACATGAGAAAGTGCTCCATGGACTCTTCCTGTAAGCATGTCCACTTCTGTAATTCTATCTATTTCATCTCCAAAAAATTCAACTCTTACCAGATAATCACTACCCTGAGCAGGATATACTTCCACCACATCGCCCCTTACTCTAAAGCATCCTCGTATTGCATCTACATCATTTCTCTGATACTGCATAGTAATAAGAGCCTTCATCAGATCGTCTCTTTCCATCTGCATACCTGGACGTAGTGAGACCATCATACCCTGATACTCTTCAGGACTGCCCAAGCCATAGATACAGGAGACACTGGCCACAACAATTACATCCCTTCTCTCGGAAAGAGATGCTGTGGCTGATAGTCGTAACTTTTCTATCTCATCATTGATGGATGAATCCTTTGCAATATATGTATCTGAAGATGGAACATATGCCTCTGGCTGATAGTAATCATAATA
>DCIJ01000025.1:0-3804 GCA_002315945.1 Lachnospiraceae bacterium UBA1729
TACCTTTTGAAGTTTTGAATGGAAAGCCAGGATATATCAATCTGTTGGATGCATTTAATGGGTGGCAGCTTGTTCGTGAACTTAAGGCAGCTACTGGTCTTCCTGCAGCTACCAGCTTCAAACATGTATCTCCAGCCGGAGCCGCTGTTGGACTCCCTCTTTCAGAAGTTGAAAAGAAAATCTATTGGGTTGATGACATGGATATGGAATTCAGTCCAATTGCAAATGCATACACAAGAGCCAGAGGCGCAGATAGAATGTCTTCTTTTGGTGATTTTATCTCTCTTTCTGATGTCTGCGATGAAAGTGCTGCCCGCATTATCAAGAGAGAAGTTTCTGATGGAATTATAGCTCCTGGATACACTCCTGAGGCACTTGAACTCCTTAAAGGCAAGAAGGGTGGTGCATACTGTATCCTTAAAATTGATGAGAATTATGTACCTGCTCCCATTGAGCACAAAGAAGTGTTTGGAATTACTTTTGAACAGGGTAGAAATGAGCTGGTAATTGATGAAAATATGTTTGCAAATGTTGTTACAAACAACAAGGAAATCCCAGATAATATTAAGATTGATCTGGCAATTGCTCTGATTACCCTGAAATATACACAGTCCAATTCAGTATGTTATGTAAAAAATGGACAGGCTATTGGAATTGGTGCAGGACAGCAGTCTAGAATCCACTGCACCAGACTTGCAGGACAGAAGGCTGACAACTGGTGGTTGAGACAGTATCCAAAGGTTCTTGATCTTCCTTTTAAACCGGAAGTTAAGAGAGCGGACAGGGATAATGCTATTGATCTGTATATTGGCGAGGATTACATGGATGTTCTGGCTGATGGTGCATGGGAGAAGGTATTTACAACCAAACCACTTATCCTGACCAAGGAAGAAAAGCAGCTTTGGATCGCTGAGAATAAAGATGTTACTCTTGGATCAGATGCATTCTTCCCATTTTCAGATAATGTGGATAGAGCTTACAGAAGTGGCGTGAAATATATCGCCCAGCCAGGTGGCTCTAAGAAGGATGATGTAGTAACTGCTCAGGCTGATAAATATGGAATGGTTATGTGCCATACTGGCATACGTCTGTTCCACCACTAAAATTATGAATTGCTGGTTAATTGTTAACGGTTTTACAAACTGGGACAAATTCAATGAGCTGTATCAGCTTATTGAGGCATCTGCTCTTAAGGCGGGTGTTAATATAGTTAGAAAAAAACATACAGATGTATGGTTTGAACTTAAAGAAGCGTCATTTGACGCTTCTTTACTGTTAAAAGATATTGATTTTGTTATTTTCTGGGACAAGGATGTTAGACTGGCTGCGCTCCTTGAAAATAGTGATACAAGGGTTTTTAACAGCTCAAGGGCAATTGCCCTGTGCGATAATAAAGCTGATACATATATAGCTTTGCTGGACACTGGCATCAGGCAGCCTAACACATACTTATCGGCGAAACAGTTTAGAGCCTGTACAGATTTAACTTATTATCATGAATGTGCAAATAGTCTGGGATATCCTCTGATTATAAAAGAAAGCTATGGATCCTTTGGTGCGCAGGTCTATCTTATTCGTGATGAAAGTGGGCTGTCAGAATGCATTCTTAAGCTTGAGGCAAAAGAATTTCTTATGCAGGAATATGTTGAATCATCAAAGGGAAGAGATATCAGACTGCAGATGGTTGGAGATGAATGCGTGGCCTGCATGTACAGATATAATGAAAATGACTTCAGGGCTAACGTCACTAATGGTGGAGCAATGAAACCCTATGTTCCCAATGAGCAGCAGCTTGAAATGGCAAGGAAGGTAATGAATTGTCTGGGTCTGGATTTTGCTGGCATAGATATTATGTTTGGGGATAATGATCAACCCATTTTTTGTGAAGCAAATTCCAATGCTCATTTTAAAAATCTTTATAACTGTACAGGTATAAATACTGCAGATTATATATTTAAGTATATTCTGGATAAAGTAAATGAAGTGTAAAATACTATATAAAGCTGTTGATGCACAAATTAATTCTTATTTTATTAACCATCTGATTGAGAAGCTGCAAAACTACCAGATAGAAGCATCCCTTCTTATAGTTGATGATATTATTGGTGGTAAGAATCTCCTTTGCGAGGATTATCTGTTAGATGCTACTTTTGTTGCCAGGTTTCTTGAAGAACTTGATGGTTGCCAGGCTGTAATAAACAGGACCAGAGAATATCAGATTGGAATTATTGCCCGGAATAATGGAATGTTATGCTTTAATGATCCATTTACCTGTAAGCTGGGCAATGATAAATATGAAGCATACTGCTTTATGAAAGAAAACGGCATTCCGGTAATGGAAACCAGCAGAGGAATAGCTGAATATACAGATAGGGATCTTCCCTTTGTAATAAAATCAGTTGATGGTCATGGCGGCAAAGAAGTATATTTGATTGATTCCATACAGGATTATGATAGATTTACAGACAGTATAAAAAATGCTGGAACAAATAGAAAGCAGGATAGTAACAGGTATATTTCCCAGTCCTGTGTGAACAATCTGGGCAGAGACCTGAGGGTTTATGTCGTTGGTGGAAAAGTGGTAGCTGCCATGCTTCGAATTTCAGACACAGACTTCAGAAGCAATTATTCTCTTGGTGGAAGTTGTGAAATTCATGAGCTGTCTGATACTGAGAAGAGTCTTGTAAGAAAAATAATAGATTTGTTACAGCCAGATTACGCCGGGATTGATTTTATCTACCATAATGGGCAACCGGTGTTTAATGAAATTGAGGACATGGTGGGGGCCAGAATGCTGTATCAGCATACTGATATTGACCCTGCGTGTATTTTTGCGAAGCATATTTATGATTCGATTAAAAATACTTTACATAATGATAAAAGTGTGGTAGATTAGTGCAGGTGATTTGCCAATACTACGTAATCGGACACTCCGACCGTTACCTGGTATTAGGTGTATTTAATATTAAGGAGGAAATTAAAATGATTTCAAAAGAGAAAAAAACCGCTATTATTAATGAGTATGCTACAAAGTCTGGTGATACAGGTTCACCTGAGGTTCAGGTAGCTGTTCTTACAGCTCGTATCAATGAGCTTACTGAGCATCTCAAGGCTAACAAGAAGGATCATCATTCAAGACGTGGTATGTTAAAGATGATTGGTCAGAGACGTGGTCTTCTTGATTATTTAAAGGAAAAGGATATCAACAGATATCGTGCTCTTATCGAGAGACTTGGTCTTCGTAAATAAGTTAAATTATGCGGGCTTCTGCCCGCATTTTTCAGTATTTGCCATAAGGACACTCGCGAAGCGTGTGGCGTTGTGGCTATCCATAAGATTTTTTTAGAAGTCTTGTGGTAGCTTGGGACAAGTGTTGTTCTGAGTGAGGTAGGCAAAAGTAGTAAGGAGAAAAGATATGGTAAAAACTTATTCCATGGATCTTGCCGGCAGAACTCTCTCCATAGAGGTTGGCAAGGTTGGAAAGCAGGCTAACGGCTGTGCTTTCATGAAGTATGGCGACACAACAGTATTATGTACTGCTACAGCTAGTGACAAGCCACGAGATGGTATTGATTTCTTCCCTCTCAGTGTTGAGTATGAAGAAAAGATGTACTCTGTTGGTAAGATACCTGGCGGATTTAATAAGAGAGAAGGTAAGGCAAGCGAAAATGCTATTCTTACTTCACGAGTTATTGATCGTCCTATGAGACCTCTGTTTCCTAAGGATTACAGAAATGATGTTACACTCAACAATATGGTTATGAGTGTTGATCCTGAATGCCGTCCTGAACTTGTAGCTATGAT
>DCIJ01000025.1:3999-16810 GCA_002315945.1 Lachnospiraceae bacterium UBA1729
CCAGAAGATAAAATGATTGAGGCTATTTATAAGGCTCATGAAGTAAACCAGACTATCATTGCATTGATTGATCAGATGGTAGCTGAGATTGGAAAAGCTAAGCATGATTATACAAGCTGTGCTATTCCTGAAGAGCTCTTTGCAGCAATCAAGGAAGTATGCTCTCCTGAAGATATGGAGAAGGCTGTATTCACAGATGACAAGCAGACAAGAGAAGAAAATATCCGTAATATCACAGCTGCTTGCGAAGAGAAATTTGCTGATAATGAAGAATGGCTTGCTGTATTAGGTGAGGCTATCTATCAGTATCAGAAGAAGACTGTACGTAAGATGATTCTTAAGGATCATAAGCGTCCTGATGGAAGAGAGATTACACAGATTAGACCTCTTTCAGCAGAAGTTGATCTTATTCCAAGAGTTCATGGTTCAGCTATGTTTACTCGTGGACAGACTCAGATTTGTAATGTTGTTACGCTGGCTCCACTTTCTGAAGCTCAGAAAATCGATGGCTTAGATGCATTTGAGAAGACAAAACGTTACATGCATCATTATAATTTCCCTTCATACTCTGTAGGTGAGACAAAACCTTCAAGAGGACCAGGAAGAAGAGAAATCGGACATGGTGCTTTGGCTGAGAAGGCTCTTATGGCTGTTCTTCCTTCAGCTGAAGAATTCCCTTATGCAATCAGAAGTGTATCAGAAACCTTTGAATCAAATGGTTCAACATCTATGGCTTCAACATGCTCTTCATGCATGTCACTTATGGCGGCAGGTGTTCCTCTCAAGGCTATGGTTGCTGGTATTTCCTGTGGTCTTGTAACAGGAGAGACTGATGATGATTATGTACTTCTTACAGATATTCAGGGACTTGAAGATTTCTTCGGAGATATGGACTTCAAGGTAACTGGTACAACTAAGGGTATTACAGCTATTCAGATGGATATTAAGATTCATGGCCTTACACGTCCTATCGTTGAGGGCGCTATTGCAAGATGTCGTGAAGCTAGACTCTTTATTATGGATACATGTATGAAGCCTGCTATCAGCGAGCCTCGTAAGACGGTTGGTGAGTATGCTCCTAAGATTATCCAGATGACAATTGATCCTGATCGTATTGGTGATGTTGTTGGTAAGGGTGGAAAGACAATTAACGCAATCATCGATAGATGCGATGTTAAGATTGATATTACAGATGAAGGTTTTGTAAGCATCTGCGGTATTGATCAGGAGAAGATGGACAAGGCTAAGGAAATGGTTGAACTTATTGTTACTGATTTCGAAGCTGGTCAGATTTTCAAGGGAACAGTTGTAAGCATTAAAGAGTTTGGTGCGTTTATTGAATTTGCTCCTGGCAAGGAGGGAATGGTTCATATTTCCAAGATTGCAAAAGAGAGAATCGACAGAGTAGAGGATGTTCTTACTCTCGGTGATGTTGTAACAGTTGTTTGTCTTGGAAAGGACAAGATGGGAAGAATTAGCTTCTCAATGAAGGATGTTGCACAGAACTAATCTCTTAAAGATATAGATATCTGAAAAAAAGTGTGTTATAATACTACTGCTTGTGGATACAGGCAGTAGTTTTTTGCATATATAGTGTTTTTTCGATTATTTACAGGGTTTAGGGGAAGCTAAATGGCTAACAAGACTGATACAGAAGTTGTTATCGGAGGCAAGGTTTATACCCTTAGTGGTTATGAGAGTGAAGATTATCTTCAGAGAGTTGCCTCTTATATTAATAATAAAATGTTGGAGTTCTCAGGACTGGATGCATTCAGGAGACAGTCTAATGATAAGCAGAATGTTTTGATGCAGCTAAATATTGCTGATGATTATTTCAAAGCAAAGAGTCAGATAGATATGCTTGAAGAGGATCTTGGTGCCAGAGAAAAGGAAATATATGATTTAAAGCATGAGCTTGTGACAAATCAGATAAAGCTTGATTCTGCTTCGACTCAAATGAAAAAAATGAAGGCTGAGCTTGATGATGCCCATAAAAAGATTATGCGCATGGAGGCTTCTTCAAAAAGTAAGGTATGATTATGATAAAAAAGGCAGAACTATTGTCTCCCGCTGGAGACTGGGATAGTCTTATTGCTGCAGTTAATGCAGGCTGTGATGCAGTTTATCTTGCTGGAAATGCATATGGCGCCAGAGCCTATGCAAAAAACTTTTCTGAAAATGAGTTGTTAAATGCAATAGATTATCTGCATTTATTGAATAAAAAAATATATTTAACAATTAATACACTTACAAAATCCCAGGAGCTAGAGACTTTACCCGAGTTTCTAGCCCCTTTTTATAAACAGGGATTAGACGGAGTAATAGTCCAGGATGTAGGTGTTCTTAGACTGTTAAAAGATAAATTCCCAGGACTGGAGCTTCATGGAAGCACCCAGATGACCGTGACAAGTCCCTATGGGGCCAGACTTTTAAAAGAATTTGGCCTGGAAAGAATAGTTCCCGCAAGAGAATTATCTGTAGCTGAATTATCAGCAATTAAAAACTGTGGAATTGAGGTGGAGGCCTTTATTCATGGAGCTATGTGCTATTGCTACTCCGGACAGTGTCTGATGAGCAGTATGATAGGTGGAAGAAGCGGCAACAGAGGACGCTGTGCCGGGCCATGTCGACTGCCATATAGAGCCTATAATGACAGACGTCTTCCTGATGGCAGGGAGTATATCTTAAGTCTTAAGGATTTATGTACAATTAACAGTCTGCCTGAATTATTGTCGGCAGGCATTGACTCTTTGAAAATTGAAGGAAGAATGAAATCCCCAGAGTATGTGGCTTTTGTGACATCCCTATACAGGAAATACATGGATAGATATTACAATGGCCATAACACAACTGTTGAAAAAAAGGATCTGGATACCTTGGAAAAACTGTTTGTTCGTGGAAATATTTCTGAGGGGTATTTGCATAAAAGAAACGGCGCAGATATGGTTACGCTGATTAAGCCTGGATATAACGGTGCTGATGATATGCTGATGAACAGGCTTAATGAAATCTATGTTAAAAATCCCTTATGCAGGACTGTTAAGATTAGGGCTTGCATTTCGGTGGGCAACAGACTTCAGATTAGTGTTTATGATGATGAGTTTTATGGCGAGTCCCTTGGAGGAATCGTTGAGACGGCCAATACTCAGCCGGCTGTTTTGGAAAATATCAAGGAAAAGCTTAATAAGCTTGGAGGCACCTATCTTAAATGTGAAGATATTGATGTGTATTTGGAAGACAACTGCTTTGTTAATGTAAAAGAGCTGAATGAGTGTAGAAGACAGGCTGTATCAGCCTATAAGGAAGCTGTATTAAAGGCGTATAGAAGATGATTTTTACTACAAATATCTCTGTTCTTGTTAGAACAAAAGAACAGTTTGAGATGGTTAAAAAACTAAAAAATACAAAAGCCTTTTTCAGGATATATATTGAAGCAGATCTGCTGGAAGAGGATGGGGTCATACCTGACTTTGAATATTATCTCGCCCTGCCACGCATTTTGAGGGTGTCGGATGAACCACACCTTACATATTATAAGACTTTGACTGAAGACTCATTTTTAAAGGGTTTTTTGGTCAGAAATCTTGAAGAGATTGGTTGGCTTGGAGAAAACGGTATTTTGACCCGGTCGGATTATGAATTTATTGCTGATGCTAATTTGTATGCATTTAACAACAGTTCTATTGATTTCTATAAGGATTATGGGTTGAAAATCACCCTGCCTCTGGAACTAAAAAAGAATGAGCTGTCTGGACTTGATACTTCCGGTAAGGAAATGGTTGTATATGGAAGAGTTCCGCTTATGGTGTCTGCAGGATGTGTGCATAATACATTAGAGGGCTGTAATAAGATAAGCGGATTTTCAACAGTTACAGACAGGACTGATTCGAAGTTTCTTGTATATAAGAGCTGTTTGCGATGTGAAAATATCATATATAATAGTATACCAACCAGTCTTCATCAATTTACAAATACGATTAGCAGCTTTAATCTGGAAGCTGTCAGAATTGAATTTACAGATGAAACTTCTAATGAACTGACAGATGTAGTCAATGTGTTTTTTGATTGTTTTAGTGGAAATAATACTCCTTTGGTTCAGTACAAATTTACCAAGGGTTATTTTAAGCGTGGAGTAGAATAGGTTTGGAACAATATATTACTGAGTATTCAAAATATATAATTGCCATACTGGGAATCATATATGTTCTTACTACTATATGGCCAGTTTTTGCAAAAAATGAGGAGAAACTGGGTCTTGTTTATGGATTTCAGACACTGATTTTCTTTTTGATTCATACTTCCTGTTTCCTCAATCTGTTAATCAGAACTGAAAATATTCAAATTATCTTCTTCTATATCTTTCAGCTTGTTGCTTTGTATACAACAATTATCCTGTATTATATTGTATATCCGCAAGCTAACAGACTGATTGTAAATAATATGTGTCTGCTGATGGCTCTGGGCTTTGTGATTTTAACAAGATTAAATTACAACAAAGCAATTAAACAGTTTGTAATTGTAATTATTTCACTGGCGGTTTCCCTGATTGTTCCTGAGCTTATATCAAGGTTTAAAAAGCTTAATGAATGGACCTGGTTTTATGGGGCCTTTGGTGTAGGAATATTAGGGCTTGTACTTGTGCTTGGTGCAGTAACCAAAGGAGCTAAATTATCCTTTTCACTGGCGGGAATTACATTCCAGCCATCTGAGTTTGTTAAAATCCTGTTTGTACTTTTTATAGCAGGATTACTTAGCCAGTCTATTGATTTTAAAATGGTACTGTTGTCAGCTGTCTGTGCTGGAGCACATGTAATGGTACTGGTTGCATCCAAGGATTTGGGAAGTGCTCTGATATATTTTGTGGGTTATGTTGTAATGGTATTTGCTGCCACTGCCAACCCTATATACTTGGGGTGTGGTTTTGGAGGCGGAGCTGGTGCAGCGTATCTGGCCTATAGACTGTTTTCCCATGTAAGGGTGCGAGTAATTGCATGGAAGGATCCCTGGAGTGTAATAGATGGAGCGGGATATCAGATTACACAGTCTTTATTTGCTATTGGCTGTGGCGGACTGTTTGGCCTGGGACTGTGCAAGGGTTCCCCCAAGTCGATTCCTTATGTAGATACTGACTTTGTTTTTTCAGCCGTAGCAGAAGAGCTGGGAGTTATTTTCGCAGTGTGTCTTCTTCTTATATATTTATCCTGCTTTCTTATGATTGTTAAGATCGCTCTGTCCATGTCTAACTCATTTTATCGTATTACGGCACTGGGTCTTGGAACCACGTACATTACACAGGTCTTTTTGACAGTAGGTGGTGGCATCAAGTTTATTCCCATGACGGGAGTTACACTGCCCTTTATCAGTTATGGTGGAAGCAGTGTCCTGGCCAGCATTCTGACATTTTCTGTAGTGCAGGGACTGTATCTGATTTCTGAAAATGAGAAGAAAAAGAGATATGAATTTATTGCCAGAAGAAGGGCTGAAAGGAGGAGATATGAATAATAGACTCAAATCCGATAAGGCCAGAAGACAATATGTTACCCAGATGCGCAGGCTTCGCAAAAAAAGTAATTTTGCAATTATTGGATTTGCCGGCTTTACCTGTGCTTTGTTTCTGGCAATGATTGTTTATTTCGGAATTTATTCAATGACTCACGAGGAGGAACTGATTAATAACAGTTTTAATGCCAGACAGCAGCTCCTTGTTGAAGAGAATAGACGTGGGCGAATTCTATCCAGAAATGGTGAGATTTTAGCTGAATCTGAAACTGGAGAAGATGGAAAAGATATTAGAAAGTATCCCTATGGAAATCTTTTTGCCCATAGTGTGGGTTATACCGGCAATGGAAAGACCGGTATTGAATCTGCAGCTAACTATAATCTGCTTCAATCCCATATATCCACTTCGGAAAAAGTCCAAAATGATATTAATGGACAAAAAAATCCTGGGGATGATGTAATTACAAGTCTTGATGTTGCACTGCAGACTGTAGCATCTGAGGCTCTGGGTATATATAAGGGTGCCATTGTTGTTTCTAATCCAAAAACTGGTGAAATACTGGCTATGGTATCAAAGCCAGACTTTGATCCGGAAAAAATAGCTGAGCAGTGGGATGATTTTATGAAGGATACTGAGAGCGGAAGGCTTATTAACCGTGCATCTCAGGGATTATATCCTCCTGGAAGTACCTGTAAGATAATTACTGCCCTGGCATATATTCGTCAAAATCCAGATACCTATAATAAATATGGTTTTACCTGCAAGGGTTATATTACAAGTGGTGATGAAAGGATTAACTGTTATCATGGTAGTGTCCATGGAGCAGAAGATCTAGTTACATCCTTTGCAAAATCCTGTAATGCAAGCTTTGCTAATATTGGTTTATCCTTGGATAAAAAAGAGTACAGGGAGACGGTAGACGGGCTGCTGTTTAATTCTGAACTACCAGTACAGTTTATATATGGTAAGTCTGTGATGGATATTTCTGAGGATTCAACAGATGCTGATGTAATGCAGGATGCAATTGGACAGGGAAGAACCCTCATGTCCCCACTACATCTTAATCTGATTACACAGGCAGTTGCCAATGATGGAGTCCTGATGAAACCCTATCTCATCAGGCAGGTTATCAATGCTGATGGAAATATCATTAAGGACTATCAGCCTGAGGAATATTCTCAGATTATGAGTACAGATGAAAGCAGTATTTTGAAGGGCTTAATGCGAGAAGTTGTATTGTCTGGAACTGGTAAAAAGTTAAAGGATGCTTCTTACTCAGTTGCAGGTAAAACTGGTTCTGCAGAATACAATGGAGTAAAAGAAGATAGCCATGCCTGGTTTACAGGATTTGCTCCAGTGGAGGATCCGGAAATCGCCGTTACAGTAATAATTGAAGGTGCTGGAAGCGGAGGAGATTACGCAGTGCCAATAGCAGGCAGAATATTTGATAAATATTTTGAAAAATAACACTAAATATAGTGTTATTTTTTGCTTTTTGGTAGTAATTTATACAAAACCATGATATATTTTTTTTAAGTTTTCCATAAGGACATGCGTAAAGTGTGTTATGTTGTGGTATACACAGATTTCTGACAGCAGATCGGGGGATTGCATAGTGATTGAGGCAACAAGCTGCGGCGGAGTTGTAATATTTAGAGGGAAAATTCTTCTATTATATAAGAATATTAAGGGCAAATATGAGGGTTGGGTACTTCCTAAGGGAACAGTTGAGCCGGGTGAGGAGTACAAAGAGACAGCTCTTCGTGAGGTTAAGGAAGAAAGTGGAGCTAATGCCACCATTATGAAATTTGTTGGCACCAGTGATTACACTTTTCAGGTGCCCGAAGATGTGGTGAATAAGAAGGTTCACTGGTATTTGATGATGGGAGAGAGCTATTATAGCAAGCCACAAAAGGAAGAATTTTTTGCTGACTCTGGATTTTATAAATATCATGAGGCCTATCATCTTTTGAAATTTACTAACGAAAAGCAGGTGCTGGAGCAGGCCTATCAGGACTATTTGGATCTGAAGAGAAAGAATCTCTGGGGTACTAAGAAGTATTATTAGATTATGCCTAAATTTGAAACGGTTAATAAATTATATATTGGAGACTCTGTTAAGCATCCAGGAATGGAATTATTTAAGCTTAGGCTTGGTAAGGTTAATCCATTCTTATTTTTGGTGTGTGTTCCAGAGGGACCAAATTCTCTTGAAATAGTTAATTCCTACATATTTAAACAGAAATTATATAATGACTACACTATTAAAATTGCAGGGTTGGCTATGGGATATCAGGAGGCAGTAGAATTGGTGAGTACCATAGCATCTGATGCGTATAGCGTGAATAAAGATTGTAATCTCAAGAATTACATACTAAATATATGATGATTTTTTTGGAAATATTAAAATGGATAGGAATTGTGATATGTATCATTCTGGCTCTTATCTTAATGATTGTTATGATGATACTTTTCATACCTGTCAGATATAAGGGATCTGGTTATTATAATAAAGATAGTCATGATTTCGAGGTCAATGTTAGCTGGTTTTTTCATATAATTAATTTGAATATTAAACTTGTAGATAATAAGCCGGTTAAGACGATTAGGATATGTGGAATTCAAATTGGCAGAGACAACAGTAAATCAGAACAAGATAGAAAAGATTAAAAAAATAATAAGTCTTATAGGAACAGAAGAGTTTAAAAGGTCATTTAATTTATGTAAACTTCAACTGTTCAAGATACTAAAAAGAGTTATGCCCAAAAAGTGGAAACTGAGACTAAAGTTTGGCTTTGATGATCCCTATTATACAGGTCAGACTTTAGCATACTATTCACTGGTTCATCCTCTTATATATAAAAACTCTGAGGTTGTACCAGATTTTGATAATTCGGTTTTTGACGGAGATATCAAATTTAAAGGGAAAATTAGGGGAATTACAATATTAGTTGCTGGGTTGAAGATTCTATTATCTAAGGATATTAGACAGACAATAAAATTATTAAAAAGGATATAGGTGAAAAATGGCTGATAATCAATTAAAGACTACAATAGATGCTTTGTTTTCTGATTTAAATACTGCGCTTAATGCAAAAACAGTAGTGGGAGAACCCATTCAGGTGGCTGATGATACAATGCTTATTCCTTTAGTCGATGTAAGTTTTGGACTTGGAGCTGGCTACGGAAAAGGAGAAAAGAAAGGAAGTGCAGCCGGTGCATTGGGTGCCAAGATGACACCATCAGCTGTATTGGTTGTAAAAAATGGACAGACAAGACTTGTAAATGTAAGAAATCAGGATCTGGCAGTTAAGGTTATTGATATGATTCCTGACCTGATTGACAGATTTACTACTCCAAAGGAGTCCATGCCCGATAATAGTGAAGTAGCAGACACTGTATTCCCTGACAGAGATTAAAAGAGATGATTGATAATATTGTTGAGATTGCTTTGGAAACAGATAATGATGATGAGACTTTGGCATTAGAGGAGCAGCAGGTTCAAATTGATGAAATGCTTTTGAATGCTCAGGCTGAGGCTGAAAAGATAATCTCTGATGCAAGGCTTCATGCTAAAAAGGAAGCTGATGAAATTAAGGCCAGTGTTCTTTTTGAACAGGGGCGTTTGAAAGAACAGGAAATTTTCTTTGAAAAGAAAATGGATATCCTTAAAGCTGGTTTTGCACAACTGGAATCTGATAAAAAAGCATTTGAACGTGAAAAAAGAATAGAGCTGGAGAATAGAGCAAAAGCAAATTCTTATGCAGGACCTGGTGATACGGCCACAATGCTTTTCGCCGGAGTAAATAATATTCTGGCTGTAAAAAAACGATATAAGGATTTGATAAAAATATTCCATCCTGATAATCTGTGTGGAGATACAGAGGTACTTCAGCTTATTAATAAAGAATACGAGAAGCTTCAGGATGAGTTTGGATGGATAAGGAAAGCATATTAATTTGTGCATATTTTCAATAGGTATATCTAATATTTGTGCTGAAAATTAAAAAAAGCACTTGCAATGCACAATATATTATGGTAAACTTGCTTTCGTTGCGGTATTATTCGCAAAAATCTATATTCCAAGGCTAGGAGGTGTAATCATGGCAAAGTGTGCAGTTTGTGGTAAGGGCGTTCATTTTGGAAACAACGTCAGCCATTCACATAGAAGATCCAATCACATTTGGAATTCAAACATAAAGAAGGTTAAATGTAACGTTGAAGGCAGCGCTAAGAGAATTCACGTATGTACTAAGTGCTTAAGAGCTGGTGCAGTAGAGCGTGCCTAATTAAGAATGAATTAAAAACCCCGGTCAAAAGATCGGGGTATTTTAATACATACCATAAGGACGAGTGCAATTTTTTTCTTGCATTATTTTCTTGTGTAATGTAATATAGACGAGTATTTGTGACAAATTAAATATGTAAGTGTAATTTCGGAGGATTAAAAATGGTTTCTGCAGGTGATTTCAGAAATGGTATGACCATTGAATTTGAAGGTAATATTTTTCAGATTATAGAATTCCAGCATGTTAAGCCCGGAAAGGGTGCAGCTTTTGTAAGAACAAAGCTTAAAAATATAATCAACGGTGGTGTTGTTGAAAAGACTTTCAGACCTACTGAAAAGTGCCCTCAGGCTCGTATTGATAGAAAAGAAATGCAGTATCTGTATGCAGATGGTGATCTGTATAACTTCATGGATACTGAGACATATGATCAGGTTGCTCTTAATGAGGAGACTGTTGGTGACGCTCTTAAGTTTGTTAAAGAGAACGAAATGTGCAAGGTTTGCTCACATAATGGAAATGTATTTTCAGTTGAGCCTCCTCTCTTCGTAGAGCTTGCTATTACAGAGACTGAGCCCGGATTCAAGGGAGATACAGCTACTGGTGCTACAAAGCCCGCTACAGTAGAGACAGGTGCTAATGTATTAGTTCCTCTCTTTGTTGAAATTGGTGATGTAATTAAGATTGATACCAGAACTGGTGAGTATCTGTCTAGAGTTTAATTGATTATTATTCACGTCTATAAGGCAATGGACCTAGTGTTCATTGCCTTTTTTCTTTTCCCGTCTGATTAAGGATGTTAGCGCTTATTTAAGAAAGGAAAGGTAGATGGAGTATATTGAATTTGTATCTAAAGTAGTAGAAAACATTAAGGATAAGTTTGATCCTTCAGTAAGTGTATCTGTTCAAAATATTGTAAAGAATAATTCTGTTGAATATACAGGGTTAATTGTAAAGTCCAATACAAGTAATATTTCCCCAACAATTTATCTGGAAAAATACTATTCGGATTATTGCGAGGGAAAATCCTTTGAAACGGTAATAGCTTCTATAATTGACACCTATGAGACCTATAAAATAAACGGTGATATAGAGGTTTCTAATTTTCTTGATTATGAAAAAATCAAGCACACCATATGTCTGAAACTGATTAATTACGAAAGAAATGCACAGCTTCTTAAAACTGTTCCCCATAGAAAATATCTGGATCTGGCAATAGTATATTATTTAATATTTGAGGATGATAGTGTCGGCAAAGGCTCAATATTAGTTAAATCAAATGAATTAATTCGTTGGAATGTTGAGGAGAAGGATCTCTATTATCAGGCATTATTAAATTCAAAAGATCTGAATCCAATTTGCATAGAAGATATGGCTATTATGTTTTCAGATATTAATCTTGAAGAGGGCGGGCTGTCTCTTCCTAAAAAATCAATGTATGTAATTTCTAACAAGAATAAAATGTTTGGCGCAGGGGTAATAATATATCCAAACTCCTTGAATACGATAGGCAATATTTTATCTGATGATTACTATTTAATACCCAGTTCAGTACATGAAATGATTGCCCTTTCAAAATCCAATTCAGTTAGCTGTTGTGAATTTGCAGATATTATTAGATATGTGAATGATACTGCATTATCAAAAGAAGAAATTCTTTCTAACAATTTTTATTACTATGATAGGACCTATGGAGAGCTGAAATTGATAAATGCATGATAAAATAAGGATTTGTAGGACAAAAGAATGTTCGATTGGTTGACAATAATTCATTTTTTTGTTATAAATTTTAACGATATGTAATATTTTGCAATATTATTGTAATACTTGTGTAGTTATGAAATATATCAAGAGAAGATTATTGAAAAATACTATAGGAATCCTTACAAGCGTTGCAGCCTTTGGAATACTCCAGATGAATGTGTATGCTGGTAGCACTAATTCAGTTACTCACATAAAGGCTGGGTTGGCTGCGGTACTTGATTCAACCGTTAGTTCTTCGCAAGGGAATTCTACTGGCAGTGATGATGGTGCTGACAAGGAAGAAGAGTCGGAGGATGATGATGAATCAGACTCGCTGACGCTGGTTATGGCTAAGGTAAATGATTCGGTTAATGTCCGAGTTGAACCTGATGAAAGTTCAGATAAGGCCGGAAAGTTATATGCCGACTGCTCAGGTGAAATTCTTGAGAGAAAGAACGGTTGGACAAAAATTGAATCTGGTGACCTGACAGGATGGGTAAAGGATGATTACTTATATTTTGGCGAAGAAGCACAAAAGATAGCCAAGGAAGTGGGTAATTCTATTGCCACTATAACCGGTACCTCATTAAGAGTAAGAGCTGAAACTGATGAAGAATCTAAAATCCTTGGTCTTTTAGCAAAAGGAGATAAGATTGAGGCATTCGAAACAGATGAAAAAGGATGGCTCAAGATAGATTTTGAAGGCAGTGACGGATATATTTCAGCTGAATATGCTACTGTAGAGTTTTCACTGGATAAGGGCGAGACTATAGAGGCTATTCAGGCTAGAGAAGCTAAAGAAAAGGCTGCAAAAGAGGCTGCTGAAAAGAAAAAGAAAGAAGAAGCAGCAGCTAAGAAAAATAATTCAAAACAAACCACTTCTACAAAGAATGAGAATAGGGGCGCTGTTAGCGTCGAGGCTACAGATGATGTTTTACTGGCTGCACTTATTCAGGCTGAAGCCGGAAGTCAGGGCTATGAAGGACAGCTGGCTGTTGGTTCGGTTGTAATGAATCGAGTAAGAAGTGGCGGATATCCCAATACGATATCTGGCGTAATATATGCGTCTGGTCAGTTCCCACCAGCTACAAATGGAACTGTTGCCAAGAGAATTCAAAGCGGTGTCAGTGCAAGCTGCCTGCAGGCTGCTCGGGCTGCAATCGGTGGTCAGAGCAATGTTGGAGGAGCTACGCATTTCAGAAGAAATGATGGTAGAGCTGGTATTGTTATTGGAAATCATGTTTTCTGGTAGTATTAGGAAATAGTAATTCTTATGAGGACA
>DCIJ01000058.1:0-773 GCA_002315945.1 Lachnospiraceae bacterium UBA1729
CTGTATGCGTTGGGAACAGGTCAGGCATGGATTGCCATTGGTTTGTTCATTGGAACAGTAGCCAACTGGCTGATTATTGCTACACCTCTTAGAAGATATACAATCAAGGCAAACAATTCTCTTACACTGCCTACTTTTTTTGAGAATCGTTTTCATGATAACAAGAGAATTCTCTTAGGAGTTTCTTCTGTTACTATCGTAATATTCTTCCTGGTATATACTGCTTCTGCACTGGCAGCAGGCGGCAAGCTGTTTACTTCAATATTTGGAATTAACTATCATGTAGCACTGACTATTGGTGCTGTTGTTATTCTTGCGTACACCTTCTTAGGTGGATTCATGGCTGTATGTACTACAGACTTTATCCAGGGCATGCTTATGCTGATTGGTCTGCTGGTTATTCCCATCATAGCTTATGCAAGCTTTAATGGAAATATGAATAGCCTTCTGGAAACAACAGCTGTTCCAGGCGGAGTAGCCGGATATCTGAATCTGCTTTCAAATGGTGAGAAAAATTACAGTGCAATAGAGATAATATCTCAGCTGGCATGGGGACTGGGCTACTGCGGTATGCCTCACGTGCTTGTAAGATTTATGGCAGTTAAGGATGACAAGGAACTGAACAAGTCCAAGACTATTGGTATTGTGTGGGTTGCACTTTCACTGTTTGCAGCTTGTGCAATTGGTATCATTGGACGTGCATACATGGCTCCTACTGTTCTCGAAGGTGGTAATGAAGAGCGTGTATTTATAGAAATGATTCTTAAGATGTT
>DCIJ01000058.1:867-23122 GCA_002315945.1 Lachnospiraceae bacterium UBA1729
TGGTTTCAGCTTCATCTGTAGCAGAAGATATCTACAAAGGAATTCTGAAACCCGATGCAGATGATGAAAAAGTATTAAAGATAAGCCGCGTAACTGTTATGGTTATAGCTATCCTTGCTTATATTATTGCTATAGATCCCAATTCATCAATTATGGGACTGGTATCAGATGCATGGGCTGGACTTGGTTCTGCTTTTGGTCCTGCTGTAGTGTTAGCACTTTTCTGGAGAAGATTTAACTTCCAGGGTGCAGTTGCAGCTATTGCTTCAGGTGCTATCACAGTTATCATCTGGGACTACATCCCAGTATGCGGCGGTGTGACACCAAGTGCTGCTACCGGACTGTATTCACTGGCTGTAGGTTTTGCTGTATCTCTTATCTTTGCAGTAGTTGTAAGTCTCGTTACTCCTGCTCCAAGCGAAGAGATTCTTAAGGAATTTGACGAGGTTAGAGCTAATAAGCTGTAAAACAATTTTGAAAGGACAATTTCTATGAAGCTGGGATTCATTGGTTGTGGAAATATGGGCGGTGCCATGATGAAGGGAATCATCTCTTCAGGCCAGGTGTCAGGAGATGACATTATGACTTCTGACAAAAGTGAGGCTGCCCTCAAGATAAAAAAAGATGAACTGGGTGTTCTGACCACTACAGACAATGTGGAGGTGGCAAAATTTGCAGATGTTCTGTTTTTATCAGTAAAGCCACAGTTTTATGAGAGCGTAATATCTGAAATAAAAGATGCAGTTGATGCCAATATGATTATTGTGACAATAGCTCCCGGCAAGACACTGGAGTGGCTGGCAGAGCAGTTTGGCAAAGACTTAAAAATAATCAGAACTATGCCAAATACTCCTGCCATGGTATCAGAGGGAATGATGGGCATGTGCCCCAACAGTCAGGTTACACCGGAGGATTTGAAGCTAGTTCAGGATATTTGTCAGGGCTTTACCCTTACTGAGGTGATTTCAGAGAACCTTATGGATGTGGTGACAGCTGTAAGTGGAAGCTCACCTGCATATGTATTTATGTTCATAGAGGCTATGGCTGATGCGGCTGTGGCAGATGGAATGGCCAGAGCGGCTGCTTACAAGTTTGCAGCCCAGGCAGTGCTTGGCAGTGCCAAGATGGTTCTGGAGACAGGAAAACATCCTGGAGAATTAAAGGATATGGTCTGCTCCCCTGGCGGAACTACCATTGAGGCAGTTCGTGTTCTGGAAGAAAAAGGTATGAGAAGCGCAGTGTTTGAAGCAATGAAGGCCTGCGTGAAAAAATCCAGAGGCATGTAATAGCAAAATTATGTAATGACAAAATTATGTAAACCCCTATCGGAGTCCTTCTGATAGGGGTTTTTAATAGGGTATTTAATATTCATAATCAAAGCTCTTCTGACAGGGTTTCCCATTCTTCATAGTAAGCTTCTAATTTGGAGTTATTCTCCTGCATTCTGGATGACAGCTCATTTAATTTTACTGAGTTGGCGCAGACATCAGGCTCTGCCATGGTAGCTTCAATATCAGCATTATCAGCCTCCAACGCAGCAATTTCTTCTTCAACTTTTTTTAGTCGGTTTTCAAGCTTTCGAAGACGGGCCTGTTCCTCCTTCTGGGCTTTCCAGTCCATTGAACCGGCAGAAGACTGGCTGCTTTCAGCACCGGCACTGGTCTGAGCCTGAATTCTGTCAGAACCGTAACCGGTAAAGCCGGATACAATGTTTAATCCCAGGGCTTCCTTTTTAGCCAGATATTCGTCATAATTTCCCAGATATTCTGTCAGCTTCTGATTTTCCAGTTCCAGGATTCTGTCAGCAGTTTTATTAATAAAATAACGGTCATGGCTCACATACAAAAGTGTTCCTTCATAGGAATTAAGGGCATTTTCAAGAATTTCCTTGCTTGCCATGTCCAGATGGTTGGTAGGCTCATCCAATATTAACAGATTTGCTTCGCTAAGCATCAGCTTGGCTAGAGATACTCGACCCCTCTCGCCACCTGATAAAAGCTTAATCTGCTTGAATACATCATCCCCGGTGAATAAAAATGCGGCCAGCATATTTCTGATTTCAGTTCCGGTCAAATATGGGAATTCATCACTGATTTCATCAAAAATACTTTTTTCAGCATGGAGTACATGATGCTCCTGATCGTAATAGCCAATCTGCACATTGGTTCCCAGCTTGTAGACACCACTATCAGCCTGCTCGACTTCGTTGAGAATTTTCAAAATAGTAGTCTTGCCGGTTCCGTTGGCACCGATAATGGCCACATGGTCCCCTCTTCTCAGTGAAAAATTCAAATCAGAAAATAGGTTCATGCTTCCAAAGGATTTTTCCAGATGCTCTACGGCAAGAACATCATTACCGCTGATTATTCTGGGAGTCAGGGTAAGCTTCATATCCGCCATGTTGCCCAGGGGTTTATCCAGACGCTCAATCTTGTCCAGCATTTTCTCACGGCTCTCAGCACGCTTGATTGATTTTTCCCGGTTAAAGGATTTGAGCTTCTCTATTACAGCTTCCTGGTGGGCGATGTTTGCCTGCTGCTTGGCATAGGCATTTTCCTCGGCAATTCGCATCTGTTCACGTTTTACTGTGTAGTCAGAATAGTTGCCGGTAAATACTGTGCAGCGGCTTCTGTCTATCTCAACTATTTTTTGAGAGATTTTATCCAGAAAATAACGGTCATGGCTGACAACCAGTACGGCCCCCTTGTAGTTGGACAGATAGGTCTCAAGCCATCGTATACTACCCATATCCAGGTGGTTGGTAGGCTCATCCAGGATGATAAGGTCCGGCTTTTGCAGCAAGAGCTTGCCAAGAGCCACTCTGGTCTTCTGGCCTCCGGACAGCAGGGATACTTTTTTGTCAAATTCCTCCTCTGAAAAACCAAGACCCTTCAGTACACCTGCAATTTCACTCTTGTAGGTATGACCACCCATGGTATCAAACTGGTGGGACAGGGTGTGATACTGTTCCATAAGGGTTTCAAGCTCCTGACCTGAGAGGCGTCCCATGTTGGCCTCCATGGTTCGAAGCCTGTCACCGATATCCAGCAGAGGCTTCAGCACAGAGAGGACCTCGTCATAGATGGTTTCCTCACTGTCCCCCTCCGCATTCTGGGCCAGGTAGCCCATGGTGGCACCTCTGGACAGACTGCAGGTGCCGTCATCGGATGGCATCTCCCCTGTGATAATGCGAAGCAGGGTAGTCTTGCCGGCTCCATTGAGTCCGACAACAGCCACCCGCTCATAATCATTTATAGTAAAGGAACAATCCCCAAGGATTGGTACCTCGTTAAAACTTTTTTTAATATGTGAAACTGAAAGAAGCATAGTATCCTCCTAAACCTTATAGATACTATCATATCTGGGGGTTAGGTGTAAAAGGTTTTTAGCTCTTTCAAATCAATAAAAGTTGGATGTTCCTTCATGAATTCATTTGGAGAATGCCATACGACAAGTTTTCTCATTGAACTATCTGAGAATACCATGCCATGTCCACCACCATAATACGCGGGTGTAGCGGTGTGGACCCAGGGACCATCAACCTCTCCGGTTGTGGATTTGGAGATAGCCATGGCATAACCCTTTTCTGACCAGCTTGACCAAAGCATGTACAGGTCGTTGTCATATCCATAAAACAGATAAGGCCCATCAGAAAAATAGTTGTCACCATCCAGACCAAACTCCTCTTTTGCAAAAGGAATAGGTACTGTCCAATCAACATCTGATGCCAAAAACAGTTCAGATGGTTTTCCAGATAATTTGGACATATCCTTTGATAATTTGCTGGCTACTATTGCGCCCCTGGGCTCCTGTGGGAAACCATGACTAAAAATCAGCCAGAAGTCATTATTTTTGTCTATAAATACTGAACCGTCGATGCAGTTCCAGCCTTCAGGAGTGATAGGCTTCTGCGATAAAAGTTTAAATGGCCCATCGGGCCTGTCTGCAACCAGAATCTGTATTCCCTTGGGGCGGTTACTGGTCCCGAAGGTCGCAACCAGATAATACTGACCGTTAGCCTTTACACATTCTGGAGCCCAGTATTCTTTATCGGCCCAAAATCCTTCAGGTTTTTTGAAAATTTGAGTTGGTCCGGTCCAATTTTCTAAATCTGTACTTTGATACACATCAAACCCGTTTCCGTTTCCCCAGGCAGTTTCGCTTCTTGTGCCATATAAATAGTATGTTCCATTATCATTTAATACAAATGGATCTCTTATTGTGATTTCTGCTGTTTTCATCGTAAATTACCTTATATGATTAATTTTTACTGTTTTTGAAATTTGAAGGGTATTTTAGCAATGCAATTATCGCGATAGCAGCCATGATTACAGGTGTTCCAAAACGAACAAATGTAATTCCGGCTACAGTTGCTGCCGGTTCCTGGCCTACTGCGTTTGCAATATATCCAGTCATTGCAAGCATGGCGCTAAGAATTCCGTTAGCTACAGCAGTTCCAAACTTATTTGAAAAACCTTTTAATGCAGCGATAGTTCCATTCATGATAACTCCTGTCTGATTAAAGCTCTGATCGGTTACCTCTGCCATAATCATAGCTGCAAAAACCATGAACATAGTTGCAAATAGTGCTCCCAGTCCCGAGAAAACAAATATTAAAGATATATTATTTCCGGCAACAAGGCATACTAAATTGCAGATTAGTGTTAACAGCTGAGATATGATGAATGATTTTTTTAATGACTTTGTAAACTTTAAAAATAAGGGAACCAGGATAAATGGGCTCAATAAGCCTACCAGAGAAATAGTCATCATATATAATCCGATGAGATCAGGTCTTACCATGCAATACATCACATAATACACAGAAGAACTCATCATCACATTAAATCCTATATAGCCGGCCACCCATACAATAAATGAAGGGATAAGACCCTTTACACCCAGTAAAAGAGATATCTGCTTCTTGAAGGGAATTGCTTCTTCGGCTTTATTCTCGCTAAAGTTTTCTTTGCTTGTTGCAAAAAGAGCAAGTGATGTAATTGTCATTATGATACCGGCAATTCCAACTACACACATATAGCCCTTGGAGGTATTATCTCCTCCAAAAAAAGAAACCATTGCAAGTGCGAAGGATGTAGTAATTGCAGTAAATATTCCCATGATTAATGTGTATGTTGAGATCAGCTTTCTACGTTCATCCTCTTCATCAGTAATAGCATTGATGATTGCATTACAAGGAATTTCAAATGCTGTTCTAAGCATTCCGTAGAGCACATAAAAAACGGATGCCCAGATGATTTTTCCGGTTGTTGAAATATTTGGAGTCATAAACAGACATACAACTACAACTGTGAGACATATCGGAACCCATAAAAAATACGGTCTGAATTTTCCATATCTTGTATGAGTTTTATCAGCGATTACTCCCATGATTGGATCGTTAATTGCATCCCAAATTGATGCAAGCACAGTAATGACACCAGCTGCAGCTGCAGGTATTCCAAATGTATCTGTTAAAAAAATCATCAGATACGCTCCAACTAAAGCTCCCATTATCTGATAACCACTACCATATGACAAACCATAAGATAGTATAGTTGAGAGCTTTAACTTCTTATTTCCTTCCATGATTAAAACCTCCATAAATTATTAACTCTTGTAATGTTGTTTTTTGTAACTATAATTATGTTATCATGGGATGACACAAAAATAATGACATATTTTGCGAATATAATGAAATGATCAGGGGCCAATCAAATGAACATATGCGAAAGATTGATAGAAGATATCTACAAATTAAATGAATGCGAGATTTTTCTTAAAAAATTTATTCAAGACTATCCACGCTATGCAATAGAGATCATTAATGCTGATGAATCTTCTATAGATAGATATCATAAACTTATTTCTATTCTGGAAAAAGACTGGTATAAGAATTTCCCGGGCAGCAATTTTTTTCTGCCTACAGAATCCACATATCTACATGAGGATTTTTTCCTGCTTGGCAGCGAAAATGTAACCATGAGAAAAAATCTAAGATATATGCCACTACTAATGCATGGTCATCAATTTATAGAAATTAATTATGTCCTAAACAGTGCAGACAGTGAACTTATTACAGAAGAGGGACGCCAGGTGTTATCTGACGGAGACATTATTTTGTGTCCTCCAAACTTTGTTCATTGTTTCAAAACAACCAGTGATAATGCAATAATATTAGATTTTTTTATGCGTGCAACAACCTTTGATAGCGTGTTTTTTCAGTTAATAAACAATGACAATTATCTTTCAACTGTATTTTCGAATGCGCTTTATAATTCAGAGGGCAATTATATTTTATGGCATTGTAAAGATGATTCGCAGATAGAGGAGCTGGTTTTAGAATCATTTGAAGAATGGCAAGAGAAAAAACAATATTGCAAACAAATGCTTGAGATAAAAATAATGAACATCTTTTTGCTGCTTATGAGGAACCATGACAAGGATGCTATCTTTTCGAAGCCGCCTATTGATAATACCTTGCCATTATTTCAGTCTATTCATAACTATATGCTGGTTCACTGTCAGGATGTCACACTATCTTCCATGGCAATACATTTTGGATACAGTGATAGACAGTTGATACGAATATTAAAAAAGAGTTCAGGTAAAGGCTTTTCCGAACTGCTTCAGGACATTCGTATGAATAAATCAATTCAGCTAATAAAGACCCAGCGGCTGTCAATTCCTCAGATTGCAAGCGTGTTGGGATATTCAAGCACTCCTTACTTTCGAAAAATATTTACAAATACCTTTTCTTTTACACCTGAAGAATTTCAAAAAAGAGTGGTTTCTATAAATAATCCAACTTGAAATTGGCTTGAAACAAACTTGCCAAAAAGGGCTTTTTTTTGTATCATTTTATTAACTGTGCACTATGCAAACTATGAAAAAAGGAGTACCACAATGGAAGAAAGAAGAAGCACAATGAGAACCCCTCTTCAGTCAACAATTGTTGCTAAGAAATTAGGCGGAAATGGCGATGCTAATGAGGTTGGTATTGATATCACTGATGTGTCTAAGACTGGTGTTGGATTTACCTGCAAAATGCCCCTTGAGATTGGCACTGTATATGAAGCATACCTGACTATATGGACAAAAGAAGTGCTTCATGCTTTTGTTGAAATCGTACGAATCGAGAAAAAAGAGGACTGTTTCCAGTATGGCGGAATCTTTATTGGAATGCCTGAACTGGATCTGGCTCGTATTGATATATATCAGACCTTTGAGAACGAGAACAATTAGTAATTTATGAAACGTATACGCAAACGCGAAACCTATGTAAGTAAAAAGAAGAGAGCAGAGGCAGCAGCGGCTGAGAAAAAAGAGAGAATGGCCCGTTTACTCCAGGAAAAGGAGAACAGGAAAATCGCTCTTGCCAACAAGGCTAATGAAGCCACCATGGCAACTGGGTCTATTGTGACAACTGGTTCTATTGTGGCTACCGATTCTAATCAAGCAGAGGAATGGAATGCCGCTAATCAGGAGGAGCTGTATACTACCCAGCCTATAGATCTGAGTGAATTAAGCTATTATCCTGAAGTCAGGGCTCAGCTTGATGAGTATGCTCAGACTAATTCTGTGCAGATGGGCAATCAGTATTATGATCCCAGCCAGTATGGCTTATATTATTCCAATGACTTTGACCAGACGGGGGCAATCAACATTGATCCCTCTCTGTACGATGCGCAGACATATGGACAGAATATGTATGGGCAGCAGGATATTTATGCAGGACAGCAGAATATGTATGTTGGTCAGAATGGATATGCAGGGCAGGATATGTATGCGGGACAGAGTACATATGCTGAACAGAGTACATATGCGGAACAGAGTACATATGCGGAACAGGCTATGTACGCTCAGCCAGAAATCCATGGGCAGCAGAACGGATATACAGAGCCTGTGTATGGTGTTGCTGATACCCAGCCTATGGTTAGCGTATTAGACTACACCCAGCCTCTGTATAATGATGCCAGTTATGTGCAGCCGCTGAATAATGAAGTGGATTACACTCAGCCTATTATTCTGGACAATTCCTATGTGCAGGCCGAAGAACACACTGGCTTTATTCCGGTAATTACAGAGGAAATCGCAGAAAAAGTTGAAGAGACTGCGGTTGAGGATGTGGAAGAATCTGCACCTGAAGCAGCGGTTGAAACTATGGCTGAGGCTAAGGTTGAAGCTGCGGAAGCTGACATTGAAGGCGCTACTATTGACTTGAGCAAGGTGGCTACCCAGGTCAAGGCTGTCAGAAGAGCAGGGAAAATAGTTCCGGTGGAAGTGCCTGTTGAGCCTGAGGAAAAAATTGAAACCGAAGCTGAAACTGAAAAAGAAGCTGAAGCTGAAACTGAAGCCGAAACAGAAAATGAAGCTGAAGCTGAAGTTGAATCCGAAACTGAAGCTGAAGCTGAAAACGAAGCTGAAACTAAAAATGGAATCGAAGCTGAAACTAAAGTCGAATTAATTGAAGAAGTAGAGGAAGTACCTGAGAATAAGGTCGATGAGGCAGTAGAGAACATATCTGAAGCAGAGGAAGTTAGTGTCTCTGATTCAGATGCGCAAGAGGATGCAGTTGCCGAAGCAGAGACAACTGAGGAAGCAGAAGAAACTACTGTGGAAGAGGCAGCCGAGGAAGCAGAAGAAACTACTGTGGAAGAGGCAGTCGAGGAAGCAGAAGAAACCACTGTGGAAGAGACAGTCGAGGAAGAAGAGACAGTCGAGGAAGCAGAAAGTACAGCTGAAGAAGTAGCAATTGAAGAAGTAGAAACAGATGCTACTACAGAAGTGGTTGAAGCTACCGAGGAATCAGCTGAAACAGAAGCAGCTGAGGAAGAAGAAACCACTGAAGCAGAGGCGACAGAAGAATCTGAGGAATATGCTGAAATAGTAGAAGCCCCTGCCCCAAGAAAAACTTCCAAATCAAAGAATGGAAGCAAATCAGGCGGCAACAAAAAGCGTTCAGCCAAGGGTCAGAGTAATACCAGGGGTCAGAACACTACGAGGAGTCAGAGTGCTTCAAAGAGTCAAAGTACTTCCAAGGGCCAGAATGGGTCAAATGGACAGACAGTAGCCAAGACCCAGGCGCCACAGAAAAATGATGAGGCAGTACAGTCCAAGAATAGTAACAGATTTAAGTATATGGCTATTATTGTGCCTGAAACCCAGACCGGACATTTTTATCCCATAATGCTGGGACACGCGTTAGTCAATACACTTTTGTCTATAGTGGCGGCTGCATTTGTGATTATGATTGGTCTGAACCTTGTGAAGGGTTACTCCTATAACAAGGTTGTGGCTGAAAATGAAAAAATGAAATCTCAGATTGAAGACATGGAACAGAACATGGTGAGCCTGACTTCTGAAAACTTCGATCTGAATGAAAAAGTAACAATACTGAGCGAGACTGTTAATCAGAAGACCAGTGAGCTGGAGATATATGTTAAGGAAGAAGAAAGCAAGTTCTCTCCTACAGGTTTCCCGTTTGCAGGCCCTGCGGCACTGCTTGAGTCAACAGAAAGCGCAGAGAGCGCAATGGTCAAACTGGAAGCTGCTGGTGGTGACGGTGAAGATGGCACAGATAAGGAAGATGGCAAGCGCAAGCCTGGATATGATACTTCAGGTAAGCCCATAGTAATCTTCTCAGCTTCAGCAGGAACCAGAGTTATAGCCACAGCCAGTGGAACTGTAGTTGAGGTAGCACCTGATGTGATCTTTGGTAACAGAGTTGTGGTAGACCACGGCAATGGAATGATGTCTGTCTACAGAGAGGCAACAATGCCAGCTGTCAGTGAAAAAGAGAGTGTCACTAAGGGTCAGACCCTTTACGAGATGCAGTCTTCAGAAGAAAAATTAGGATATCAGATTACAAAGGACGGGGAGTATATTGATCCTTTGGAACTGATGGAAATTTATGGATAATTTTTAGGAGTATTAATGAGTATTTACGATACACTTAATAACGAACAAAAAGAGGCGGTCCTTCAGACAGAAGGGCCGGTTCTTATTTTAGCCGGGGCTGGTTCGGGCAAGACCCGCGTCCTGACACACCGAATTGCATATATGATAGATCACTGTGGTGTACAGCCCTGGAATATTCTTGCCATTACTTTTACAAACAAAGCGGCAGGTGAGATGCGCCAGAGGGTTGATGACCTGATTGGAACAGGCAGTGAGCAGATCTGGGTTTCAACCTTTCATTCAACCTGCGCCAAGATTTTGAGACGTCACATAGACAGAATTGGCTATGATACCAACTATACAATCTATGACACAGATGATTCCAAGTCTGTAATCAAAGAGGTTTGTAAGAAGTTAAATATTGATACCAAGCAGCTGAAGGAGAGGGCCATTCTATCGGCCATCTCCAGTGCAAAAAATGAGTATATTTCTCCAGAGGAATATCGCAATTCTACCGAAGGAGACTATATGCTTCAAAAGATTGCTGCCTGCTATACGGAATACCAGCTGGCACTGAGAAAAAATAATGCCCTTGATTTTGACGATCTCCTGGTAAAGACAGTTGAGCTGTTTCAGACCTGTCCTGATGTGCTGGAATCCTTTCAGGAGAGATTTAAGTACATCATGGTGGATGAGTACCAGGATACCAATACAGTTCAGTTCAATTTTATCGAGATGCTGGCCAGAAGATACAGAAATCTGTGCGTGGTAGGTGATGATGATCAGTCCATCTACAAATTCCGTGGTGCCAACATTCGTAACATCCTTGATTTTGAACAGGTTTTTCCAGATGCCCATGTAATAAAACTTGAGCAGAACTACAGATCCACTGGAAGAATCCTGGACGGAGCTAATGCAGTTATTGGCAATAATCTCCATCGTAAGCAGAAGTCTCTCTGGACAGACAAGGGGAATGGAAGCGCCATTCATCTGCGCGCCTTTGACAATGCTTATGAGGAGGCGGATTTCTTAGTAAATGATATTAGAAAAAAAGTCAGAGAAAAAGATGCCGACTATAATGACTGTGCTGTTTTATTCAGAACAAATGCCCAGGCCAGACTGGTAGAAGAACGTATGGTGTTAGCCGGAGTTCCTTATAATGTTGTGGGCGGTGTGAATTTCTACAGCAGAAAAGAAATCAAGGACGTACTGGCATACCTTAAAACAGTAGATAATGCCAGAGATGATCTGGCGGTCAGACGAATAATTAATGTTCCCAAGCGAGGAATCGGGGCAACCACTATTGGCAGAATCCAGACCTATGCCGACCTGAACGGAATGAGCTTTTTTGGTGCAATGCAGGTGGTGGATGAGATTCCGGGAATTGGCAAAGCGGCTGAAAAAATCAAGGCTTTTGTCACTATGATTCTAGGTTTCAGGTCCAGAGGTGAGATGTACACCCTGGAGGAACAGCTTCAGGAGATTTTTGATATATCAGGATATCTGGATGAGCTGGAAAATTCTGATGATGATGACGCCGAAGACCGTCTTGAAAATATAGATGAATTTACTAATAAGCTGATTGCTTATGAGACAGAGGCTGATGAGCCTACCCTGGGAGGATTTTTGCAGGAAGTAGCGCTGGTAGCCGATATTGATAATGTGGATGGAGATGACAACAAGGTGCTTCTCATGACCATGCACGCAGCCAAGGGACTGGAGTTTAATCATGTGTATCTGGCTGGTATGGAGGATGGACTTTTTCCCAGCTATATGACCATCATGTCAGACGACCCCTTTGAAATCGAGGAGGAGAGACGTCTGGCCTATGTGGGCATGACCAGAGCCAAGGAGGATCTGACCCTGACCTTTGCTAAGTGCAGAATGATAAGGGGCGAGACCCAGTACAATGCACCCAGCAGATTTTTGAAGGAGATTCCTGACAATCTGATGGATAACCGCGTACCTGGGAAAAAGAAGGAAGAAGTTATCTTCGATGAAGACAGGATGTTCAGTTTCCATGGAAGTCCTGTGGTGCCCAGGGAGCAGATTTTTGCCAGACCCAAGGCTACGGTTACCAGACGTGGCACTCCTGAATATGCCAAGCCCTTCGCCCTGAAGGGGGCCGCAGGATTGGCGGGTTCCGGAATCAGCAAGGGTGTAGAAGGGGCAGGCACTGCTCCTGATTATGTGGTGGGGGACAGAGTTTCCCACATCAAATATGGTGAGGGCCAGGTTACAGCTCTGGAAAAAGGCGAGCGAGATTACAAGGTTACTGTCATGTTCGACCAGTGTGGACAGAAAATTATGTATGCAGCCTTTGCAAAATTAAAGAAACTGTAGTAAAAATAAACAAATTCCATAGGCAAAAATGGTGTGATATGTTATAGTAAACATAACTATTCTGCATGGTGACATTAACACGATTGGATTGTTTTAAGAGATGCACTGCAGATACCTAGAAAAGGGGGACACAAAAATGGAAATCGAAAAAGTAAAAGAGCTTCTTGGAATAAAAGAAGAAAAGAAGAAATGCTGCGTCCTTGGTTGGGTGCTTGGAACAATCGCTGTGCTGGCAGTAATCGGAATTGTTGCTTTTGCAGTGTACAAATACCTTAATCGTGATGAGTACGAAGAGTACGAGGATGATTATGAGGATGAGTTCGATGACTTCGATGATTTTGAAGACGAATTCGAGGACGAAGATGTAGCCACTGAAGAAGATAAGGAAGATGAAGCTCCTGAAGCAGCAGATGAAGCTACTGAGGAATAGGCTGAAGCATTAGAGAATTATCATTTTTATGAAAAAAGGATCAATAATGGAAGGAACGGTAGTTAGCCGTTCCTTTCCTAATAAAGGAATAGTATTGTGTGAATCCGATGAACAGGCAGTAGTTAAGGATGTGTTGCCCGGACAGCGGATTTCTTTTATTGTAACAAAAAAGAGACATGGAAAAGCTGAGGGCAGATGCCTGGAGATTCTTGAGCAGGCAGAAAACGAGACTCCTTCAAGCTGCACTCATTACCCAGGCTGTGGCGGGTGCTCATACAGAACCCTTGAATATTCAGAACAGGTGAAGCTCAAGACCGAACAGGTAAAAAAGCTTCTTGAGCCTGCACTTCTAAGGCAGAGCAGCAGACCCGTGTGGGATGATACCGTGTTAAGTCCAGAGTCTGACGGGTATAGAAATAAGATGGAGTTTTCCTTTGGAGATGGCTGCAAGGATGGACCTCTTGAGCTGGGACTCCATAAGAAGGGAAGCTTTTATGACATTCTGACCGTTACAGAGTGCCAGATAGTGGATGATGATTTCAGACAGATACTGAAATTAAGCCATGACTTTTTTACTGAGAAAAAAGTTCCTTTTCTGCATCGCATGTCTCATGAGGGAATCCTTCGTCACCTGTTGGTTAGAAAGGCCAAGAAAACTGGTGAAATCCTTGCGGCACTGGTTACTACCTCTGGCATGAGGGGTGTTATTGCTGCCCAGAATCAGGAGATTGACCGTGTTATTAACCAGCAAAGGAACAATCCGGGGGATGGTGAACCTGTGGATGAGAAAACACAGGCTGAAAATGATGTGCAGGCCCTGGCTCAGGAATGGAAGCAATATATACTGGAGAATGGTCATTTTAATGGAACCATTGCCGGACTTTTGCATATAACAAATGACACCTTGTCTGACGTAATTAAGGCGGACAGTGTAGAGGTACTATACGGCCGTGATTATATTAATGAAGAGTTGCTAGGACTGAAATTTAAGATTTCGGTATTTTCATTTTTCCAGACCAATTCACTGGGAGCTGAAAAACTGTACGAGACTGCCAGAAGCTTTATTGGTGATATAGGCATGGGTCCGGATGGCAGGCCGGACAAGACTGTATTCGACCTATACAGTGGAACTGGAACTATTGCACAGCTGATGGCTCCGGTTGCAAAAAAGGTCATTGGTGTAGAGATTGTTGAGGAGGCTGTTGAGGCAGCCAGGGAAAATGCCAGGGACAATGGTATTGATAACTGCAGCTTTATTGCAGGAGATGTGCTCAAGGTAATAGATGATATTGAGGAAAAACCAGATTTTCTGATACTGGATCCACCTCGTGACGGTATCCATCCCAAGGCACTGCCCAAGCTCATTGCCTACGATGTGCCACGAATCCTCTATGTATCCTGCAAGCCCACCAGTCTCGCCAGAGACCTGGAAGTGTTCATCGATAGTGGCTACGAGGCAGAAAGAATTGCCTGCGTGGATATGTTCCCTTTTACTAATGGGATTGAGACGGTGTGCTTATTGTCCAAACTTCATGAGGCGAAGCATCATGTCAATGTTAAGCTTGATATGGATGAACTGGATCTTACAAGTGCTGAGGCTAAAGCTACATACAAAGAAATCGAAGAATGGGTGCAGGAGCACTATGGATTTCATGTAACAAATCTGAATATCGCTCAGGTAAAGCAGAAGCATGGAATCATAGAAAGAGAGAATTACAATAAGCCTAAATCTGAGAATAGCAGACAGCCGGGATGTCCGGAAGAAAAGGTAACGGCTATAGAGGATGCTCTGCGACATTTTCAGATGATATAGTAGATATTTACAGCAGAAGACTTTCGGGTCTTCTGTTTTTTTACATTTCATTATGATTAAGAAGCCGTTCCTTATATTGATGTTAGAATGATCTTCTTTAAATTGTTGTTAAGATTGAAACCGGTATATAAGAAGGCGATATTCAGGGGTGTCCTCTACTGTACTATGAGGACAATGGTGTCTTGGATGGTACAAATAATGCCATGACAGGGAAGTATGTGCCACAGGGAGTTTATACGATTGTTGAGGTGAAATCCGGTAAGGGTTCTGAGGCTGGATGGGGAAGCTGAAGAGCAGTGCTGGATGGTTAAGCCTGGATTATTGCCAATGTGTGTAACTGAATATGGTTTGAGAGGATGCCCGTGGTTGTCTGTTTTTTAGATAATCACGGGCTTTTTTGTTTTTATCTTTTGTAGTAAGGAGCAACAAGCTTTTTGATTTGATTTATCGTAGAATTTCTTTTTTCAGCATCAGCGGGTGTGGTTGCAGTGTATGTATAAAGTAAGTCAACAATTGCTTTAATCAAGTCAGGGTCAGAAAGAGATTCATCCGAAAATGAGTGTTGCTCATCAATCAATTGGATTGAAAATAGGGTTTTATTATAAATCGAATCAGCAAACACATTGGCATTGTTCTTTAATAATTCTCTTGATAGCGCACTTAGACTACGAGATGCATTGGCTAATGGGGTTTTGCAGTGAAGCTTAAGCTGTATTTGATTAGGCTCAATGGCTATTAATTCGATTTCTTTCGAATCGCGAGTATATGTTACGCCTTGGTTGCAAGATATGATGGAGTTAGTGATAAGCTCAGAAATTTCTAAGTAGTTAATATTGCTATGCTTATTTGCGGGTTTTAGTGAAAAATTATATGAATACATGCTATTTTTCTGCCTCCTTATTATGGATATCATTATATTCTATTGTTTAAGAAAAGGCAAGGTAAAAAGATAACTAAAAAAACTTGACAATATAAAACGGCAGGTATATTATAGGTTTAAGTAACCTGCACCTCACCTTGCAGGCCGTAGGTAAAAATATCGGAACAGCCAAGAAAGAACTGGATAAAATGGTTGGTCTTTCTTCGGTAAAAGAAATCATACAAAGGGCAATTGCTCATTACAAGCTGAATAAGCTTTGTATAGATAAGGGAATTGTCAGAGGGAAAGCTTCCTTTCATATGGTTTTTTCAGGTAATCCCGGCACGGCTAAGACAACAGTTGCTAGGCTTTTTGCAGAGATACTGAAAGATGAAAAGGTATTGTCTACGGGCAATTTTGTGGAGGTGGGGCGTGCTGATCTTGTGGGTGATCATGTTGGATCCACGGCACCATTGGTTAAGAAGAAGTTTAAGGAGGCGCAAGGCGGAGTTTTATTCATAGATGAGGCGTATTCTCTTTGTGATGCATATGAAAATGGCTATGGGGACGAGGCAATAAATACTCTTGTTCAGGAGATGGAGAATCACAGAGATGAGGTGATCGTGATTTTTGCTGGATACACCGAGCCGATGAAACGCTTTCTGGAAAGGAATCCGGGAATGTTATCAAGGATAGCGTTTCAAGTTGAGTTTGAGGATTATAGTACGGAGGAATTGTGTGAAATTACAAGACTCATGGTGTCACAAAAAGAGATGACAATTACGGATGAAGCGATAAATGAGCTTAGGAAGTATTACGACATTATTCGTGAAGACCACGACTATGGTAATGGGCGTTTTGTCCGGAAGACTCTGGAAGAAGCTGAGATGAATCTGGCAGAGAGGTTGATGAAGCTTAGGGAGTCCGAGATTACCAAAGAGCTGATCACAACTATTGAAGTCTGTGATATTCCGGATTTGAGTACACGAAAACGTCCGGGAAAAAGAAAGCTGGGATTTGCCTGCTAGTAATGAGGTGATTTCAGATTGGAGGATAATGGATGTTTGAATTAATACCATCACAGTATATGCGTTCTTTGTTCGAGGATTTGGACTTTAAACTGACGGATTTTAATAAGGCAACTCTTATATGGAACAACGAGCTTCACGACAGAAATGAAAAGATCGCTGCGTTGGGGACTTTGCAGGGATTAACAACTGATGGGGTTTTAAAACAACAGATCAAAGAGCGCCTCGAATACGAGGACAATATGTTTAAGACAATGATAAATAACAATGACGGGAAATATGTCTTTGCTGTTCTGGATGAAGATGAATATTGTTGCGGATTCTTTTCAGAATATGAGATGGCTCATCAATACGGTATTGAACATGCCCGCAAATACGAGGAAAAGAAATTTAAGATTGAGAAGCAGTTTATTATAAGAGAAGGACGTGATCTTATGGTTAGAGATGCTGGAAGAATGAATTGGAATATAATTCCGTCTGGAAAAACCATCGAAACCATTAAGTATGACGGAGATCCAGTATCAGATATATCATTCTCGGCAGACGGGAATATCAAAAATATCTGGAGCAATGAGATGGCTGAAGAAGCGGAATCCTTAGTGGATCCATATCGAAAGGATAGATTTGAACATCAGTTTTTTCGTATACCGTTTGAAGGAACAATAGGGTGGACAGTGCGTGATATAACTGATGGAACAATAGGAGTGTTAATGCAAGATACAAAGGGGTGGCAAAAATATATTGATCGCAGTCTTTACAGAGACTATTCCGATATTCAAGTGGAAGTAGTATTTTTAACGCCACAGGGATGTTGGAGTCATGAACACATCAACCCTATCTATCTTGAACTTGATCATCCTCTTGGAGAATCTGCAAAGTCACTTGCCAAGGGAAGAGCTATGGAATTTCTTTGTGAATACCTAATTAGATTTGAGAAGGGTGTTGAAACCAAATGGTATGATGAACAGGCACTGTCGGCTGCTCGGGAATACCGGGATCTTTGTCTTAAAGAAATGATTGAAGAGGAAAAAAAGAAAAATGGAATAGTTGATCGAGCCAAAACAATAGAGGAACTGATTATTTAACTTGATATGACTGTAATGTTATTGTTTTAGAAAGGCAGTTTTAGATGATTAAAGAGTTATTTGCTATTTCAAATAATCCCGGTGAAATAACACTCTCTGGATTTACGTTTATGAAAGATTGTACACAGGACGATTTTGAAGTTTGCTTGATTGTTTGGAACGACGGACAGATAAGCGCGGGATGCTGGGTTACTGATAGTGCCGGAAAGGGGATTTTTCGAGAAGGAATGGAACTATTGATGCAGAAAGCATATTAGCATGGCTTCCATTGGAAGGAAAACTCTATATAGAAAGAAATATATGGTGGGATCCGGAATATCATCTTATTGCTGATTTTTATGAATGCTTCCGGGTATTTGCAGAAGATGGCGATGCATCTTTGGTGTTTGAATATACTGGCGGTGAAGAAAAAATGATATTTCATATGAATGCCTGTACAGGAGAAATACCGGAATTAAATAAAATGGGATACGAAGACCTGTCATACATAATGAACACTATAAATGAGTGGTATGAGGTCTTTAAATCCGAGTTGATAAAATGTTTAACATCAGGGCGGTATGAAGAATTACCACAAATGGGAGATTTTGACTGAAGGTTTTTGAAATATGCTCAGAAGGAATAAGTATTTGGACGAACTTGGTATTCCGCGAGGAATATATGGTGGAAACTTTGTCCATGAGAAAAAAATGAAACGTTGGCGACAAAGAATACAATACGGATTTGATTATCGCGACATTTTTAATTTGGATTCCACCTATGCAGAGTGGTTGTACTCGCATATGCGGATGTACAAAGAAGGTAGTGTCCATGATGATACATACTGCATTATCGCGTTTGAAGGAAAAGAATATACAATTGCGGAGGCTGTGGATTGGATTGTTGAGAAGACCGGGATATTTTTACGTCATCATTATTATATAGACGCCCATTTTGACCACATAACAATGAAATCGTTTATTGGGAGAGTGGTGTCAAAATTTAATCCGGCGGTTAGATTATATTTACAGGAATACGACAGTAGATACGAGCAGGATCCGGATCAATATGAAGAAGATCGGTACAAGGCGGAAAAGGATTATATTAAGGCAGCGGAATTGTTTTTGAGAATTATGGGATATTGTTGGATGTAGGAGGTGTATGCGCAATGACAATGGAACTTCTTGAACGGATAATCGAAGAAAACAATATACCCAAAGATGTTCACTTTATGAGTGATAGCGGCTGGGAGTGTGATCCCACAGAGATGAATGGCATGTACTAAAATATACAGAGCAATACCATAGTTTTTACTCAGGGGTATGGATCGGATAGGGAGTATGAGCAGTCGGATGAATGGGAGATTTTGTATTGTCCAGAATTGATCAAGATTCAAGAGCTTGAGGTTTATCCTATTTCAAGTTGGATGAGCCATGGTCTAAATGAAGAGTTTAAGCGAGCATTAAAGGAAGCAGGTGATTTTGAACAGTATTATGGAATAAAGGAAACAGAAGACAAGTATGATAAGATTGATTTACAGAGGACTTTGTTTTACAGCATAAAGCGTAATGGAAAGTTCATAGGTTTTTTAGGTTTTCACGGTGAGAATACCGCTTTGGAGCCGGAAATATATATATTTAAGCAATATCGTAACAAGGGGTATGGCACCCGGGTTTTAAAAAGGTTTGT
Organism: Lachnospiraceae bacterium UBA1729; assembly: GCA_002315945.1. Lineage (GTDB taxonomy): Bacteria > Bacillota > Clostridia > Lachnospirales > Lachnospiraceae > UBA1729. The sequence continues at coordinate 19,994 of DCIJ01000058.1, forward strand.
CAATATGGCCTTTACAGACGGTCTGATGAGGGTGTCTAGAGATAAAGCAGAAAAAGAAACTGTGTTTCCGGAAAAGCTTGTATCTACAGTTCGAGTAGAAAATGAATTTTCTAAAAAAATGATGCTTGCGTGTGATTTTTGTGAAAGCAAAAAGGCTGCAGCGGAATTCCTCCTTTTTTTGGATGATGAAGGTTCAGAGAATGGATTTGCAGAGGTAAGTGAATTCGAAATTACAAAAGAAGACTACCTAAAGAGAAGTATGAAACATGACAAGCAATCACCATGTGGTAAAGGTCCGTTCTTTTTAGTTGTTACAGCGGATGAGTGGTGTCATGATGCAGATGAATGGCTTGGGATTTATACCAGCAGAAAAGAAGCCAGGGAGGCTTATGATAGAGCAGTTGTTTGGTGGGAAGAGGAGAACAAAACATCAAGATATAATACACCTCAGAAAGTAACATTGTTCGAATTTATAATAGAGGACGATCGTTTTAGAGAGGTAAGCAGGAAAGAGTTGGAGGATTGAAATATGAGGAAATTATCCTTTGTAATTGGAGCGACAGCAACGGGCAAAACCCATTTTATTGAGCACCATTTTTCGGATGAAAACTCGGTTGTGTTGAATATTTATGATTATCAACAAAAAGCATACGATGAGGCAGGCTTTAAGGAAGCTATCCCTTTTAGTGCTCAGTTTCGTTGCCTTAAGAAAGCGAACGAGATGCATTTGCATGATATTATTGAGGAACTTGAACAGGGACACAATGTGGTTGCAGAGCAAACTTTTTTTAAGGCAAAGCGTCGCATTGCTTATATTGACAAAATACGTAAAGCCTTGGATATTGAAATTGAAGTATATGTAATGTGTCCAAGTGATGATCGCTGGGCTTATAATATAAAGATGCGTGAACTGAGTGGAAGTCTGAAGAATTATAAGGAGCAGACTGAAAGGGATATGGAGTTTCCTAATCCAGCAGAGGGCTTTGATAAGATTTATGAGGTAATCGACGATGAGATTTTCCTGAGAATGGATGAGCCGAATCTTGAAATAACGGAAAAGGCCAGAAGAGAGTTGGCTGAGGAAGAAGAACGCATTTGTAAAGAAGATGAGATTGTCAATAAGCGCAAAGAACTCATTGAAAGCATGAAAACCAGGCCGTTCTGGCATTATTGTGAGGTCTGTGGAAAAAAGGAGTTTATCACGGTGCAGGATGCTTTCGAAGCAGGGTGGGATTATCCTCCGCATATGGGACACTTTGGTTTTTTGGGACCGAGAACATGTGGGAATTGTTTGCTTAAGGATACCTTGTACTGGCGAGTTAATACGGAGAAAAAGGTTCCTATTCCTGTTGTAGTTGATGGCATGCTTACGACAGAAGAAGTCTTAAAGGAATATGCGGAGTGCGGAGATATGTCTATCACATTTCTGACGTAGAAAGGATTTTCCAGATATGGCTACATATGTAGTAGGTGATATCCATAATTCCCTAATTAAACTTAATGGGGTTTTGAAGCGGATTTCACTTTCTTATAAGGACAATTTAATATTACTGGGAGATCTTTTTGACCGCGGTGCAGCAGAACCGGATCCGGTGGGGGTATATTTTCGTATTTGTGGTTTGGATGCACGTGTTACATGGGTTAGAGGCAATCATGACCAACTATTGGCAGATTATATATACCAGTATTATGGGTTGCCTGAGAAGAAAAGAGGGTGGGTGCGACCATATAGGTATAACTCTTTTGACTTAATGAGTAAAAGACTTACGGAGGCAGATATGCTGAATATTGCGGATCAGATAATGAAGCTGCCTTTGCAGGTTGAGATGGAAATTGATGATGTAAAATACTTGTTTGCACATGCAATGACGCACAATCCTCAAGCTGGTGTCACAGAAGCAGATGCATATTTAGAGGGTGCAGGATCAGAGCAGGAATACTTGGTCAAGGGAGTTGATCGCTATGTTTCTTTTGTTGGCCATCATGATTCATCATATCAGAAAGGAAATCTCCAAGGGCATTATCTTGATAAGGCACCTTCTTCTGTTTGGGTAAACGAGACAGGAAACCTATATATGATGGATTGCGGTTGCGGGCTTCCCGGTGGTCGGCTGGCTTGTATCTGTCTTGAAACAGGTGAGAGATTCTATTCATAGGAGGCGATAGTTATAGCGACGTATGTTATTTCTGATATACACGGGCAATACGATATGTTTATGGAATTGCTTGAAACGATAAATTTTAAAGAAACAGATACACTATATGTTTTGGGTGACGTGCTCGATCGCGGACCGCACCCTATTAAAGTATTAATGAAGCTCATGGGAATGCCAAATGCAATATGCATGGTAGGAAACCATGAGCTTATGGCGTTGGAATGTTTGAAATTTCTAATGAAGGAAATAACAGACATGTCCCTAGAAGAATTGGATGAAGAAATGCTGGACAATCTGGTGACTTGGCAATACAACGGAAGCAAGTCAACAATAGATGAGTTCAGCGAGTTAAGTTCCGATGAGAAACAGGATGTAATAGATTTTATAAAGGAGTTTTTAATATATGAGGAAGTCACAGTTTCTAACCGGGACTATCTTTTAGTTCATGCGGGTTTGGGGAATTATTCTCCGGAGAAGGATGTTGAAGATTATTCGCTGCATGAATTAATCTGGTTGAGAGCAGATTATGATGTGCAGTATTTCAAGGATACATTCGTAATAACAGGACATACACCAACTCAGAGTATTGCGGATAATCCCAGACCGGGATTCATATATAGGAAGAATAATCATATAGCAATTGACTGTGGGGCGCATTATTCAGGCGGCAGACTTGCAGCGATTTGTTTAGAAACAGGGGAAGAGTTTTATTCATCCCCGAACGAGATGGAGGTAAGCATCATATGAGCTTTATCGTTACAGAGCGAACAGTATTGCTGTATTAATCTCGGACAAATCTTGAATGTGTTATTTTTTCTTTTTACCGCGCCCATTCCCTTTGACTGGTTTACAAAGATCTGAATATCTCTGAAGGATATCGGTAAAGGTTTGAAACTCATAAGGGTCCATCTTAGTGAAGTTGATTTTAAAGAGTTTGCTGTACATTATCATCTGAGCTTGCGTTGCATTATCG
>DCIJ01000058.1:23204-29095 GCA_002315945.1 Lachnospiraceae bacterium UBA1729
ATCTTTGCTATGAGCATCTCTTAAATCTTTTGCGATTTTTACGATATCATTTCCGAGAAGGTTGTTAAAGTAATTATCTTCGGAAATAGAAGCTGTCGCCAATGTTTTCATATAATGATCTTCATCAGATATGCCTTTGTTTTGAAGACGGACTCTTGTATGTTCAATCATTTTGTTGAGGTTTCTAAATTGCATTCCGGCAAGATTGTCAACGTAGATTTCCATGTCAGTGAGAAAATTCGTAAACTCAGGATGTTTTATTATTTCACAAATCAGGCGAGCATTCAGTTTGCCTTTTTTTAATATTTCAACAGTTTCATCATCTAACCCTAAGTCATCAACAGGGAACCTGTGTTGTTCACGATTTTCGGTAAGACCTAACAAATAATCAGATGTTACACCATAAAACTTCGCAAGGGTGACAATAGCCTTGTGGGTAATTTCTTTATAATCATCCGTTTCATAATTTCCAAGAGATGCTCTTGATATGCCGGTCTGCTCTGACAGTTCTTGCAGAGACAGGCCTTTTTCTATTCTCAAATCTTTCAATTTTTCCTGAATCGATAATTTACATTTCATGAAACCAATCTCCTTTAACAAAGTTTATATAAATGGCACATCTACATTATAACGGAACGCATGTTTGTGGGATACGGCTAAATCTAAAAACATGGAATTTTTAATTCTTTTAAAAATATTCCTACCTCTTGGATATACGGATTGGACCGTATATTTCTTGGATAATGTGTTCATAAACAATGATTTCCAGTCTGGAGAGGAGGTAAAAAGAAAATGCTAAATCAAGGATATGTTCTATGTGACAAACAAATTCATATCAAGTTATCAGAGGCGGAATTACAGATGATCCGGGATAGGATGGCGCAGATGGGATTTAAAAACCTGAGCGCTTATGTTCGAAAGATGGCAATTGATGGATATTACATTCGTGTCGATTTTAAAGAACTTCTTGAAATTATCAGACTCATGAGAATTGACAGCAACAATATCAATCAGATAGCTAAAGCTGTTAATTCATACGGAGTAGCTGATAGCAAAATCATTTCTGATATGAAAGCTGAACATGAAAAGGTTTTAAAGAAAGTTGAGAAGCGTTTTGACAAATATCTTGAAATTATGTAATTGGGTTTTCAGCCTGCTATGCAGGCGTAGCTTGTCGATGAAAATCGGCAATCAGGGGGATTGGGGCATTCTCCCCAACAAGCAAAATCGCATCAGGTGTACACCGATGCACTGCTTGCCAATTTGTGAAAGGCCAAAAATCTCATTTAAGGAAGGGGATAGCTGTGAAGAATAAAGTGATAGTAAAAGACAAAGATGAATGGAGTTCTCTTGCAAACTATATCGGAAATATAATAGCAAAATACGCTGATGAAATTGATTTTGATTCATTACCGGATCCTGATGTCTATCTTCAAAAAAGATATATATATCAATCTTATAAGGCGTATATGAAGTTTCGTAATAAGAAAACGAAGTAGAATATTGAAGGATATCATGAGGTGTGGTAAAATAAATTCACTAATATGAATGTTATATAAGTGAATAACGAAGCGAGGTATCACTCATGATTATCAGTGAAAGAATTATAAAGGTTTTGAAAGAACGTAATATGACACAGGCGGAGTTTGCAAAGCAGGTTGGGATTTCTACAAGCACTATAAGCGAATGGAAAAAGAGAAAGACCAATCCTACTGTAGAAAAGATAATGGATATTTGTAATGTATTACAAATTACCCCGGAGCAACTTCTTACCGGTAAAGGAATTGAGGATGAAGAGGAAATTGCTGCAGCAAGTCCAGAAAGTAAATTCACTCCAGGCGATATTCAGATGATTGAAGATTATCATATTCTTAAGGAAGAACAGCAGAAGCGTCTTATGGCTTATATGGAAGCACTGAAGAAGATAGAGAGCCTTGAGGATATGTAGTTAAAATTATTCGATTAAAAATTTGGATCAGTGGTTTGCGGTCGATTTTTTCGACCACAAAAAACATCTTTGTTTGAATATAGAATACATGAAGTCACAATTTGTGACTTCAAAAAAAGAAAATGCAAAGGAATATAGTGTTTATGAAAAATACAACAGACTTACTCACAGTTGAATCTATTAGAAACTATGTATATACGATACGTGGACAACAGGTAATGCTCGATAGTGATTTGTCTGATATTTATGGATACGAGCTTAAAGCTATGAATCAGCAGGTGAAACGAAATATTGAGCGATTCCCAGAAGATTTTATGTTTCAATTGACAAAAGATGAAGTTGAATTGGTGAAGTCACAATTTGTGACTTCACGAGAAAATACATTTTTTTCTGGACAAGGTGGAGGTCGTAGAAAATTTCCATATGCCTTTACAGAACAGGGCATTTATATGTTAGCAACTGTTCTAAAAGGTGAATTGGCTACTAAGCAGAGTATTTTTATAATGCGTGCTTTTAAGGAGATGCGTCACTTCATTGCTAATAATGCTCTAATGTTTGAGAAGATTAATGCTATCGAACTGAAGCAGTTGGAATATCAAAAAGATACAGATGAGAAGTTTGGCAGGATATTTGAGTATATGGCAAATCATGAGGAAGAAAATCAGAAGATTTTCTATGATGGTCAGATTTTTGATGCCTTCAGTTTTCTTACAGATATTATCGGACATGCAAAGAAGGAAATTGTTTTAATAGATGGATATATTGATATGATTACATTAAATATCCTTGCTAAGAAAAATTCGGGCGTTGATGTTTTTACATATACGTTGCCCAGTGCAAGAATATCTTCGCAGGATATTAATAATTTCAATGCTCAGTATCCTACATTATCAATTAAGAAGACTATAGCTTTTCATGATCGTTTTTTGATTATAGATGGCGTGGAAGGCTATCATATCGGAGCTTCTTTGAAGGATGCAGGAAAGAAGTGTTTTGGGGTGAATAAGATAGAGGGTACGGATGTTGTTAAGGATATTATAAAGAAAGCACAACAGACAGGTACGTAACATAGAAGGGATTGATTAAATTGGGTAAGGATAAAACAAAAGTATATTTATATACGCGTGTTTCCACATCTATGCAGATAGATGGCTATTCTTTGGATGCACAGAAATCTAGAATGGAAGCTTTCTGTGAATTTAATGATTATGAAATCGCCGGAGAATATGAAGATGCCGGAAAGTCTGGTAAATCGATTGAGGGGCGTGTTGCTTTTAACAACATGATGGAAGATATTAAATTTGGAAAAGATGATGTCTCTTTTGTTCTTGTATTTAAGCTTTCCAGATTTGGCAGAAATGCGGCTGATGTTCTCAATTCACTTCAGATTATGCAGGACTTTGGCGTGAATTTGATCTGTGTAGAGGATGGAATTGATTCATCAAAAGAAGCAGGAAGGCTTATGATTTCTGTACTGTCAGCAGTTGCCGAGATTGAGCGTGAAAACATACGTGTACAGACTATGGAAGGCCGTATGCAAAAGTCTAGAGAAGGTAAGTGGAATGGCGGCTTTGCTCCTTATGGATATGCCTTGGTTGATGGAAAGCTTGAAATAAATGAAAAGGAAGCTGTAGCTATCAGAACGATCTTTAATCAGTATGTTAATACGGATATGGGATCAAATGGAATTGCTAAGTATTTGGAAAACCATGGGATTCATAAGATTGCAAGGCAGAATGGTAAGAATCCTTTGTTTGATGCATCCTTAATACGAAGAATAATTCAGAATCCGGTATATTGCGGTAAAATTGCTTATGGCAGGAGAAGAACAGAAAAGGTTCACGGAACAAGAAATGATTATCGCCAAGTCTATAAGGATGATTACCTGCTTGTAGATGGACTTCATGAAGCTTTGGTTTCTGAAGAAGTTTGGGAACAGGCACAGGTAAAGGTAGCAGCTCAGGCTAAAAAATATGAAAAGGTAAATTCGCCTAAAGGTGAGAAAATACATCTTTTATCAGGTGTATTAAGGTGTCCTGTCTGTGGTGCAGGCATGTATGGGAATAAAAGTATTAAGCATAGAAAAGATGGCACAAAGTACAGTGATTATTTTTACTATGGCTGTAAGCATCGCAATATGACCAGAGGGCATAAATGCGACTATCGAAAGCAGGTTTCAGAGACGAAGTTGGATAGTGCGGTAGTTGAAGTGCTTCGTAAGTTGGTGAGCAATAAGAAATTTGCCGCAATGATGCGTGAGAAAATCAGTATGGAAGTTGATACCTCAGCACTTGATCAGGAAATATCTGCTCAGGAAAAGACGCTACGCCAAAGTTACTTGAACAAGGATGCCATTCTTTCAGATTTGGACAACTTGGATTATGAAGATAAGCATTATAAGAGAAGGAAAGCAGATTTAGAGGACCGCCTCAGTAAGACTTATGATAAAATCGAAGAAACAGAAAATGCCTTAGTAGAGGCTAAAGCTAAGAAGAGATCGATACTTGCTGAAAAGGTTTGCGGAGACAATATCTATAAAGCTTTAATCTTTTTTGACAAAATGTATGAGCCGATGAATGAAGCGGAACGCAGAGAGTTCTTGACTCAGTTCATTGAAAAGGTCGAGATCTACGAAGAAGAGCAGGCGAACGGTCAGTGGCTTAAGTCCATTGAATTCAAACTTCCAATCATTTCAAAAGACATGAAGATTAGTTTGGATAATGGTTCGCAAATTGAGACGGTAGCGCTGTTGTCCCGGAAAAGTGGTTGACAAGTGAAGAAAAAGATTATCCGCATGGATAATCTTTTTATTTTGATTACTATATGACAAAAACACTTTGACACAAAACTATATCCGACTTATAATCGTGACAAAGTGAAAATGACATGGAGTGTGAGAAATACAAAGGTGAAATTATCATGAAAAAGGTTATGACATTGGAAGAAGCAGTAATGCGAATTGAAGAACTTGAGAAGGAAAACGCAGAACTTAGAAAAGAAGTTGAATATTATAAAAATAGAAAAACCAGTGGTCGTAGGAGGCATAATGCAAAGTGGATGGCAATATATAATGATTTTGTGACTTGTTATGAAGAAGGAATGAAAATGGTGGAAATAGCTAAGAGAAACAATATAAGTGAGCGCAGCATTTATAGATATAAGGCTTATTATGACAGAATGAAAGAAAATACTGAAAATCAAAAAAAGTAAAAGTGAGGATATATGGGAAAAGATGACAAGTTGATTAAAATAGCATCATATAACACAGAATTAATATACAATCCGGATTTTGTAGGTATGCATGATGGTAACATGGAATTGATAAAATGTTTCAAGGACAATATTTTTATAAGTATTAAATTGGATGTTAAAAAGTCAAAATATTATGTTGCGACAGTTTTCGATGTTAAACAAAGTAAAATTGATTCATATGTACGAAGTGGAAGGCTGATTAAGATTGACGAAAAAAGGAATATATGATAGTTTACAAACGTATTGATAGATTGACGAGCAGGAAAGGCACCCTGCGCTCCCTATAGGGAACCTGATATGATGGATACGCCGCCCATCCAATTATATTAATACATTCATTGATGATTAAGCACAGTTCGTAGTGAACTGTGCTTTTTTAGAAAAGTGGTTAAACAAATGACAGGGCGTCGAGACGATAGCGCTGTTAACTTTAGGTTTGTCCTTATGAAAAAATATAATCTTGCTAAGAAAAGAAAATAATACTACAATTAATGTATCCAAAATTATATTTTATTAAAAAATGGATACAATAAGCAGCGGGGAAAATATGATATTAATACGAAGAGATTTTTATCTTAAACAGTTGCAATCGATACAAGGAACTCCAGATATTAAAGTTATCACAGGTATCAGAAGATGTGGTAAATCAAAACTGATGGAAGCGTTCATTGATGATGTAATGCATACAGAT
>DCIJ01000029.1:0-676 GCA_002315945.1 Lachnospiraceae bacterium UBA1729
TTCTGCCATCTCCATGCGTCTTCGCACATTTCTTTGATGCCATATTCTGCAACCCAGCCAAGCTCTTCCTTGGCAAGTGTTGCATCAGAATAACAGGTCGCAATATCTCCTGCTCTTCTGGGTGCTATCACATAAGGAATCTTAATATCATTAGCTGCTTCAAAATTCTTCACAATATCAAGAACACTATAACCCTGGCCAGTTCCAAGATTGTAAATCTTGATTCCACAGTTTTCTCTAATCTTATTAACAGCCTTAACATGGCCCTTTGCCAGGTCAACTACATGGATATAGTCACGAACACCGGTACCATCATGAGTATCATAATCATCACCAAATACAGATAACTGTTTAAGCTTGCCAACAGCAACCTGAGTAATATATGGCATAAGATTATTTGGAATACCATTAGGATTTTCACCCATGGTACCACTCTTATGAGCTCCAATAGGATTGAAATAACGAAGAAGAATTACATTCCATTCATTATCAGCCTTTTGAATATCTGTAAGTATCTGTTCAAGCATTCCCTTGGTCTGTCCATAAGGATTTGTAATTTCACCCTTTGGGCATTTCTCTGTAATAGGGATAAAAGCAGGATTTCCATATACAGTAGCTGATGAAGAGAAAATCATATTCTTACAGCCATTTTTTCTCATTACATCAAATAAAATCA
>DCIJ01000029.1:762-4906 GCA_002315945.1 Lachnospiraceae bacterium UBA1729
ACCTGCAAAATGAATTACACAATCAATTTTTTCTTTTTTAAACACTTCTTCGAGGCCAGCTCTGTCTCGAATATCAGTCTTATAAAACTTTACAGGTTTTCCTGTAATAGCCTCTACTGCCTTAAGGGATTTCTCACTTGCATTGTACAAATTGTCAAGAACAACAACATCTTCGCCCGCCTGCTGAAGTTCAACAACTGTGTGACTTCCAATAAAGCCTGCTCCACCTGTTACTAAAATTGACATTTTTCTTCCTCCATTTTATTAGTATGTTAAGTTAGGTATCTAAGTTCTCTGCAACATTACTATAGTTCAAAACCATTTTCTTTGAGAAGAGCTCTGGCTGATTCTACTGAATCAATACCCGTCTTATTTTTAATTGGTGCAAACTCCTTATTTCTCTCTACTTCGAAGGGTAGACAGTTCTTCATTTCATGAATCATGTCCAGCACCAGCTGTTCATATTTATATCCGTTTGGAGATTCCGGCAACACCTTCTCCCCATTCTCATTAATATATGGAATCTTCTTTTCTACAACATGAAGCGGAAGCTTCTTTTCCATCACATCATACAATGCTTCAACCTGGAATAGATAATTTAATATTACTCCATAATTGTATGCCGGCTTACCATCAGCTCCAACTTCATTCATCATTTCAGGAGTGAGCTCATAGTATTCAACAATTGAAGGCTTGTTGTCTTCCAGACACATTACTCCAACCTTTTCATCAGGAGCAGCCTTAGCAACAACCTTGGATCCTACTTCAACCTCCTTCTCAATGACAGCTCCAACGAATACGGGATCTGCAATTCTCTGAAGTACATTATCAACAGCAAATACATTAAGCCATTCCAGACCTCTCTTAGCCATAATAGTATCCAACCCGGCCTTCATCATAGAGGTAAACCACCCACCATTTCCATTAGGCGAGCTTGCTAACTTATCCTTTTCCTCAAGGAACACCTTGCCATCATAATCTGAAGCAGGTGCCATCTCCTGTTTGAAGAAGTATACATAGCTCTTGTCATAACCAAAATATTCATGTTCCTCAAAAAAGGCAACGGTAGTATCATGATTTACATCACTGGTCATAATAAAAAACGGAATCATTGAACCAGCTTTTTCAACAACTTCCAGCGTATTTTCAATAAGTCTCTGGAAGATATATACCGGTTTTGTCTCACCGATATCATATACGCCCTTAGGACCATCACTACCCAGTCTGGTTCCCATTCCACCAGCCAGCAGAACAGCTCCAACCTTGCCATCTTTGATTGCTTCAAGACCAGTCTTCTCAAACTGCTCCTTCATGGCATCAATTTCTTCCAGAGTCATAGCCTGTAATGGAGAATACTTCTTTTCCTTTTTCTCATCATGTTCGCTTTCTTTAGCCTTGAGACAGGAAAAATCTGCATCACTTATACTCTGGAGCAGTCTTAACTGCGATTCCTTATCAAGTTCATCGTAATATTTCAACAGATGCTCCTGATTCCATTTTATTAGCTTCTTTTCAGCCTGTGCATAATTCATTTCTATTCCTCTAACATGTACCAATAGCCACACGCTTCGCGAATGTCCTTATGGTAAATACTTAAAAAAATGAGTTGATCTGTAAGCCGGGTTATGTCTTTTAAGACGATCATCTATCTAGAACTGCCGTTACCGACAGCTTCAAGCAACCTACCTGGGATTAACGGACGGGCAGCCCTCTCCCTGTTTGGTCTTGCTTCGGATGGGGTTTACACTGCCCCTGCCTGTTACCAGACAGGCGGTAGTCTCTTACACTACCATTTCACCCTTACCAGCATATCAATCAAGGATTGATAACTGGCGGTTTCATTTCTGTTGCACTAGCCTGAGAGTCACCTCTACCGGACGTTATCCGGCATCCTGCCCTGCGAAGCCCGGACTTTCCTCACCTCCCAAGGGGGAGCCGCGATCGTCCAACCAACTCATATTAAATTTTAACCTACTGGAAATATACTTCCACCAACAAACTCCCTCAGGATAGCATTGTTTGGAATAAATGTTTTATCTATTACAAGGAAATATTCTAAGAACTTTAATAATCTCCTTGCTTCAAAATACTCCTCATCCTCAGGACCAATCTGATACAGTAAAGGCTCAGCAAAGGCCTTCAGCACTGCCAGTTCGTATATAGCCACTGAATTAAATACCGCATCAGCACTTTCCTGGAAAGGAAAGATATTTTCCTCCTCACCACGTCTGACAGATGGCCACATCTTAATAGTATCCTTAGCCTTGGTTCCTCTGGTTCTGTTGTCACGAACCATACGTCTTAACAGTCTCGCATCAGTTGTTGGAATTCTGTTATGGAAATCAACATTCAGCGTAGTAAGCGCTGAAATATACACCTTAAATTTACTCTCTTCCGGCAGAGCATAGCTCATTTTATCATTCAGACAATGAATACCTTCTATTACGAGGATATCATTTTCCTCCAGAGTCATGATATTACCATTATACTCTCTCTTGCCAGTTTTGAAATTGAAAGAAGGCAAATCAACAGTCTTTCCGTCCAGGAGATCCTTCATATTCTGATTGAATAGTTCAACATCTATTGCTCCAAGACATTCAAAGTTGTAATTACCATTCTCATCTCTGGGAGTATTTTCTCTGTTCACAAAATAATTGTCCACAGCAATTGTATGTGGCTTTAAGCCAAAGGTTCTAAGCTGGACATCCAGTCTTAATGAAAAGCTTGTCTTGCCGGAAGAAGAAGGTCCAGCTATCATAACAAACTTAACGCCCTTTCGCTCATATATTTCCTTGGCGATTTCACCAATTCTTCTCTCAAGAAATGCTTCCTGAACAAGAATCATATTCTCAGCCTGACCATAGGTAACAGCTTCATTCAGTTCGCCTACGGTTTCAACATTCATGCACTTGCTCCACTCTGTATTCTGGTACAAAGCATTGAACAATTTCTCTCTGGGCTCCAGATATGCAATTCTTTCAGGCTCCTTTTCATGAGGAAGCACCAGCATCAGACCTGTAATAGTCTTGTTACTGCTGTCCTCATCCTGAATGCTCTGATAGCTCATTACATGAAAATGCTTTACATAGCCACAGGAGGGAAGCATATGACCATAAAAATAGTCATAGTAGTCATCCATCTTGTAGATATTAATCTTAGTACCCTTTCTGTATTTGAAAAGGTTTCTCTTATCACGCATTCCCTGGGCATCAAATAATTTTAGACCTTCTTCCAGCTCGTAATTAGCCTTCTCAATCTTGATATCAGCCTGGGCCAGTTCATTCATACGTCTGTTGATTCGTTCGGCCAAATCATCATTAACTTCTATGCTGCCCTCTACAGAACAGTAATATCCCTGGCCTACGGTAAATTCGATCTTGACCCTCTCCAGCTCTCCTGGCTTAGCAATATCCCTCAATGACTTAATCATCATCATTATGGCTGTTCTAACATAAGCCTTAAAGCCAACTCTTTCACCAGTAGTTATAAATCGAATCTCACCTGATGTGGCCTTTTTATATAACTCATTTACCTTACCATTGAAAATGCATAATACTATTTTGTGCTTGTATTCCTTTTGGAAATCCTTCGCTATTTCTTCAAAGATTGTACCTTCAGGATATTCGTAAGTCTTACCATTATAAATTATACTAATCATAATAATGTACCCCATACATATAATATGAAAAAACTAATCCAAATAGTCTCTGAGTTTTCTTCCTCTGCTGGGATGTCTAAGCTTTCTCAGTGCCTTGGCTTCAATCTGACGAATACGCTCACGGGTAACCGAGAATTCCTTACCAACCTCTTCCAGAGTACGAGCCCTTCCGTCATCAAGGCCAAAGCGGAGGCGTAATACCTTCTGCTCCCTTTCTGTAAGAGTTCCCAGTACCTCAAGAAGCTGCTCACGAAGAAGTGTAAAGGTTGCAGCTTCAGCCGGAACAGGTACATTCTCATCCTGGATAAAATCACCCAGATGTGAATCTTCCTCTTCACCAATAGGTGTTTCCAATGAAACTGGTTCCTGACTGATTTTCAGGATTTCCCTAACTCTTTCAACAGGAATCTTCATTTCCTCAGCAATTTCTTCAGGGGTCGGTTCACGTCCAAGAGTCTGCAGTAACTGACGACTCACTCTGATAAG
>DCIJ01000029.1:4994-5189 GCA_002315945.1 Lachnospiraceae bacterium UBA1729
AATCCACCAGGTTGCATAGGTTGAGAATTTGAATCCTTTTCTAAAATCGAATTTCTCTACAGCCTTAATCAGACCAAGATTACCTTCCTGAATCAGATCCAAAAACAGCATTCCACGGCCAACATATCTCTTTGCAATACTTACAACAAGACGCAGGTTAGCTTCAGCCAGACGCTTCTTAGCCTCTTCATCACC
>DCIJ01000029.1:5266-6082 GCA_002315945.1 Lachnospiraceae bacterium UBA1729
ATTTCCTTAAGGTACATTCTAACTGGATCCTCAATAGATAAACCTTCTGGAATTGATAAATCAATGTTCTCAATATCAATATCATCAATCTCAGATTCAGGTCCTTCCTCCAGATCATCTACTGCCATAAGTAAATCGTCATCCGGAAGATCAATATCACCCTCTGTCATACGAAGAATATCAACACCAGCTGCCTCCAAATATTCAGTAATCTTGTCAAAATCATCATCTGACATGGTAATATCTGTAAAGTAAGCCTTAATATCATTGTAATCAATAATATTGTTATTCTTCTTTGCAGCTTCTAAAAGCTCCGCAAGTTTCTCCTGAAATTTTTCAACTTGTGTTTCGTCCATTTTTCCCTCCATACTAAAGCGTTCGCATTAGCTGCTCCAGCTCCTTTTTGCGCCTAACAACTTCTTTGAGTCCCTGGGGATTAGTTGCCAGATCCTCTTTCATTAGATTAAGTGCATTTTCCTTAACTCTGATAATGATATCCTTCAGAGCTTTAGGTCTTTCCTTTTCATCAGCTTCTCCTGCTAAAGTAGCATGAAAGATTGCTGCTGCTTTGGCTTGTTCATCGCCATCAGTAAAAATATCTATGATTGCTGCCGGATTTGTTACGCCTTTGGTTTCAAAGTCATCAAATACCCTTTCAGCAATCTGTTTATATACACCAAGAGTAAAATCCTCTGGAGTTATATACATTTTAATCTTTTCATAAAGATTTTTATCATCAGACAGCCAGGTAAGAAGAAGTTTCTGAGCCTTAAGAGCGCCACTTTCCTTCTCATCCTTTCTGTTAATTCCGCTTTT
>DCIJ01000008.1:0-4516 GCA_002315945.1 Lachnospiraceae bacterium UBA1729
TCAAAGCCTCCGGCAACTGCAATATATGCTCTGACTCCATTTTTCGCCATGCCAAAATTCACACTGCTTCTGGCAGGAATCCTGTGAGCTATTCCCCTTTCCAGCTCCCTGCCATCCAGCTGAGGCTGCATGTCTGCCCCTGCAAAGGCAATCAGCGTATCCTCCTCAAAGTATAGGCTGGGTCCTAACAAAGTGGCTTCAATAACTGCTTCACCACCATGATTACCCACCAGTTCATTAGCCAGATTATAGGAATCAACGTCCATTACTCCACACTGGCCAATTCCAAATTCCATATATCCAAAGCGGCCACGGTCCTGAATAGTTGCCATGGGCCCCGCTCTAAGAACCTTTATCTGCATAACATCTCCCCACTTAGTATCAACTGTTATAAGGCTTCAAAACAAACTTCAAACACGCCCTTCTCAACATCATTTCTAATCAGCTGATACTCTTCCGATTTTATCGGATAAAACTTAATATAATCTCCAGCCCTGCACAAAATTGGATCCTTTCGTGCCGGATTGTAAAAGTCAACCGGAGTGCGACCAATCAGTCTCCAACCTCCGGGAGATGCCAACGGATATACACCAGTCTGATTGCCACCAATTCCAACACTTCTCTCAGGAATCAGGGTTCTGGGAGTAGATAATCTTGGCATATGTATCTTTTCATTTAAACCACCCAGATATACAAATCCAGGCAGGAATCCCAGCATATAGATTTTATACAGGGTTTCTGAATGAATATTAATAATCTCCTGACGGCTCAGATTCAGGTAACTCTCCATATCACCCAAATCCAGACCAAACTCCCTCTCATAACAGCATGGAACCATTATCTTCCTTGCTATGCTGTTGGTCCCTGCCTGTTCAGAAGCTTTAAAATGTCCGATTCTGTTCTTAATGCTCCAAAAGGTCGTTATCGTATCATCATAAAAAACCATCAGGCTTCTATATGTAGGTAAAATCTCAATTACACCTTTGATCTGCTGACTTCTCAAATAGTCTGCCAGCCCAAGAACCAGCTTATTGGTTTCCTCATCTATTGTTTTTCCAAACTCTACCACAAGAGCCTGATCGCCAACTGGCATCACCTTACATTTTTCCATACGCTCCACCTTAAAAAAAAAGCAAGGCAAAAGAATCTAAATAAGACGCCTTTGCCTTGCCACTTATCGTTATATAACTAAATTAATTGAATTGCAATCATATTTAAGATTGTTTGTATATTTGCACAATTTCAATTGGATTAGTGCTTCATTTCTTCAAGTATCTCAGCAATCAGAACCCTCTCATCCATAGGATACTTCTTGCCCTTAATCTCCTGATAGTCCTCATGGCCCTTTCCTGCCAGTACGATGATATCTCCCGGCTCACCATTCTCTATGGCATATCGTATAGCCTCTTTTCTGTCAGCTATCTTAATATACTTACCATCAGTCTTGCTGATACCAGTCACAATATCCTCAATGATGTCTAATGGTTCCTCAAATCTTGGATTGTCAGAGGTAATAATTGTAAAATCAGACAATCTGCCGGACACTTCTCCCATTTCAAATCTACGGAGTTTTGACCTGTTTCCACCGCAGCCAAAGAGGGTTACCAGTCTGTGAGGATTATATACCTTCAGTGTTGAAAGGAGACTTTCCAGTCCAAATGCATTATGTGCATAGTCAATCATCAGGGTAAAATCATCTGAAACCTTGACCATTTCAATCCTGCCCTTAACATGAGCTTTTTTCAAAGCTTCCCTGATTCTTTCCTCAGGCACCTCAAAATGTCTGCAGATAGCTATTGCGCACAGTGCGTTATATACACTGAATTTTCCAGGAGATGCAATATGAACATTAAAATTCATAAGTCCGGATACATCAAAGCTAACTCCCAGCTCTCCTGGAGTTGAAACCAGTTCCATATTAGATGCAACCAGATCATTTTTCTTATCAAAGCCAAAGCTTTCTATCTGACAGGTGTGGCCTTCAATAATCTTGTCAACATGCTCGTCATCTCCATTGACGATTCCGACCCTGCACTGTTTAAAAAGCATCGCCTTGCAGGACAGATAATGTTCAAAACTGTCATGCTCACCAGGTCCCACATGATCAGGCTCCAGGTTAGTAAAGATTCCATAATCAAAGGTAAAGCCTGCAGTTCTATGAAGCATAAAGCCCTGTGAAGAACACTCCATAACCACTGCATCACAGCCTGCATCTACCATTTTTGCAAAGTAACTCTGGAGTACGAAGGACTCAGGGGTTGTATTGTTGGCAGGAATTCTCTCCTCTCCAATAATAGCCTCTATGGTTCCAACCAGACCAACCTTCAGGCCAGCCTGCTCCAGAATTGAGCGAACCAGATATGTGGTAGTAGTCTTGCCTTTTGTTCCAGTTACACCAATTGTCTTAAGCTTTCTTGCCGGATGTCCAAAATAAGCAGCTGAGGTACATGCAAGAGCATATCTTGTATCCTCCACCTTAATTATGGCTGTGTCCTGGCTGTCTGGCCACTCATCGCTTATGTCACTGACAATTACAGCCCCTGCCTTGGCTTCAATTGCCTGAGGCACTGCAGAATGACCATCAAAGTTTGCACCCTTGATACATACAAAGACACATCCCTCTTCAATCTTTCTGTTATCACACACCAGAGTAGTATACTCTGTATCCACGCTACCCCTTACAAGTTCATAATCTAATGCTTCTACTAACTCTCTAATCTTCATTTTATCAGCTCCTGAAATACATCCCCTCTATGTTCAAAGTTTTTAAAATACCCATAGCTTGCAGCTGCTGGTGACAGGACACAGGCCTTATTTCTGTCTGTGATTTTCTTGGCCATCTCTACGGCTGCTTCCAGGTCTTCAACCTGATAAATATTATCTACAGCTTTACCATCATTTCTGGAAATGGTTTCATTTTTTACACGTTCCCCAGAGGCATACATACAGATAAATTTTAAATCATTTCTCTTGAGAATAAAATCCTCAAGAATATCATAATCTATTCCTCTGTCCATACCTCCTACCAGAAGAGTCTGAACATCAGGAACGCTTTCTGAAGCCTGGATGCAGGCTTCCGGAATGGTTGAAATGGAATCATCATAGTATCTGATTCCCTCATATTCTCCTGCAAACTGGAGTCTGTGGGGCAGCCCCGCAAAATCCTTCATAGCACTTCTGACCCGACCATCCTCACAGTCAAAGATTTCACAGCAGATATAGTGAACAATATTGGCATTATACTGATTGTGCTCTCCCAACAGCTTCAACTCATAACTGTAAGCGCTGCTGTCATACCCAAACACTTTTTTATCACCAGCACTTTCAAATTCCGGAACGTTTTCTCCACACAAAAGGATATCTCCCGGTTTCTGATAGGCTCCAATGTGACTCTTTGCAGTAAAATACTTATCCATGGTCTTATAGTAATCCAGATGATCCTCATAGAGATTGAGAAATACTCCAATATGGGGTGAGGTATCTCCATGGGCCAGCTGATGACAGCTCATCTCAAATACAATGATAGAATCACTGGTAATCTCACTATAATAATCCAGGCAGGGTTTTCCAATATTTCCTAAAAAAAGGACCGGCCTGTCCTGACTATTTGCCAGAGCATGAGCCAAAAGTGCTGTTGTAGTGCTCTTGCCCTTGGTTCCTGTAATACCAATGGTCTGATCTCTGAATTCCATAAGAAACAGTTCTGTAGCCGAAGTATACTTGGGGTTGTCCTCAAGCATCACAATTCCAGGGCTCTTGATAATATAGTCATACTGATCCTCGGCGATATCTTTTCTATCACCCTCAAAGACATCTACCACCACATTAGTACAGCATGTCTTGATAAAATTCTCTGTGGATTTTCCTTCGCGGCCATATCCCCAGATAAGTACCTTTTTTCCATTTAAAAAGTCTGTAATTTTCATTTTAAACTTCCTTGCCAACATCCTCTATTGATAACAGGCCAATCACTGCACCACAGGCAGCAACAATGGTTGCCACTAAAAGCATAAGCTTGGGTCCTGCCAAATCAAGCAGTGCCCCACAGGCAAGTCCTGAAAAAACTCCGCCCAGTGTAAGGGCTGCATTGGTATAGGCTTGTCCCTTTACCTTGTCATTTTCTTCCATAACCTTGGAAGCATAATATGCAATGGCCGGTGTAAACAGTGCATAGGCACCGATCTGGCAGAACTGGCTGATCATAGCCATTCCAATGCTGTTGGCCATAAACATAATCAGAGTCTTAACCATGAACATTACTCCAGAGAACTTAAGCAGTCTTCCGCAGTCAATCTTTCTGGCCAAAAATACAAAAACAGCCATGGTTGGAAGCTCCACATAAGCAGTAGCTGCAACCATATATCCCATAATGGCTTCATTGCCACCCAGTGGTGTAATAATCTGAATCAGATAATCATTCAGCGCATTATGGCTGAAGAAAAAGCACAGGATAGCAAGATTGCACAGCATGAACTTGGGATAGTGCTTTACAAAATCAAAGAAATTATTATGAGAG